>NZ_VMLH01000082.1:0-16669 GCF_013276595.1 Streptococcus sp. 10824 | reverse complement strand
CGTAACACCAACAGGCTTGAACGATCGTCAAAAAGCAGCCTTGAAAGAATTTGCAGCTGCTGGTGATTTAAAAGTCAATCCAAAGAAAAAGGGCTTCTTTGACCATATTAAAGATGCCTTTGAAGGAGAATAATACTCTTCGAAAATCAAATTCAAACCACGTCAGCGTTGCCTTGCCGTACTCAAGTACAGCCTGCGGCTAGCTTCCTAGTTTGCTCTTTGATTTTCATTGAGTATAAACAAAAAGAGCCGAGTGGCTCTTTTTGTTTATAGATTTTTTAAGACTTTCCTTAAGTAATGACGGACGGTAGCGATCTTCTTCGAAGTTCCATACCTAAACTTTGAGCCTAGGTCTCAAAGTTTCCGGACGAGTCTGAGACAAAAAGATTTTGATTTCAGGAATTCTTTATTATAAATTTTAAAAATCGATAGATTAGATAAAAAAGCGAACAAGACAGAATTCTGAGTGTCAGATAACTCGTTTTGTTCGCTTTTTATATTGAAGATTAGACTTTTATCCCAGACTCGTTTTCAGTACGGCGGAAAATCTTCGATTTAGTTGTGAAATGGTGAATGATACTCTTTAAAAATCTCCTCAAACCACGTCAGCGTCGGCTTGTCTACAACCTCAAAACGGTGTTTTGAGCAGCCTGCGCCTAGCTTTCTAGTTTGCTCTTTGATTTTTATTGAGTATGAGTTACCTAAATTATGATGTATAGTTGATGGGATATAACTTGTTTACGTTTTAAAAAGAGCCGTTTGGCTCTTTTTACTTATCTTCTATTTCCTGTGTTTCTTTGATCACAGCTAGTCTAGTCTGGATATCCTTTTCCAAGATCTTAAACTTGTAAGTCAAGTCTTCTTGATATTCCTTGATAAGTTCTTTTTGCTGGTCGATGATTTGCAGGCTGTTTTGAATAATATCCACATCATCCTTGATAGCTTGAACGCGGTCAGTTGTATTCAAGACTTCATCTGTGATGGTTTGGCGATTTTTTGTGACCAGATAACTTCCGGCTGCAGCTCCTGCAAATAGCAGTAGGTTGGATAATTTCATGGCAACTCCTTAGGCGTTTTTGATGGTTTCAGCGACTTGAGCAAGTTTGTCAAAGTCTGGTTCGTGGGCGATAAAATCAATCTTGAGGTCATCGTCCGCACTGTAGCGAGGCACGAGGTGAACGTGGGTATGAAAGACTGTTTGACCAGCGATTTCTTCACAGTTGGCAATGATATTCATACCAGCAGCCTTGGTAGCTTTCATGACTTTTTGAGCTACTTTTGGTACTTGGGCAAAGAGTTGGCTGGCGCTAGTAGCGTCCATTTCCAAAAGATTGCGATAGTGTTCTTTTGGCACGACCAAGGTGTGTCCGGGTGTCACTTGAGAGATATCAAGAAAGGCAAGAACCTGCTCATCTTCATATACTTTTGAAGCAGGAATTTCCCCTGCGATGATTTTACAAAAAATGCAATCTGACATAAAATCTACCTCTACTGTATTGAATTTTGATATAATATAGCTACATTATACCAGATTTGGAGAAAATATGTTAGAAATTAAAAACCTGACAGGTGGCTATGTTCATGTCCCTGTCTTGAAAGATGTGTCCTTTACTGTTGAAAGCGGGCAGCTGGTCGGTTTGATTGGTCTCAATGGTGCTGGGAAATCGACGACTATTAATGAGATTATCGGTCTGTTGACACCTTATAGTGGCTCCATCAATATCAACGGCTTGACCCTGCAAGAAGATGCGACAAGTTACCGCAAGCAAATTGGCTACATTCCTGAGACACCTAGCTTGTATGAGGAATTGACCCTCAGAGAGCATATCGAAACGGTTGCTATGGCTTATAGTATTGAGCAAAAGGTGGCTTTTGAGCGAGTAGAACCTTTGTTAAAAATGTTCCGTCTGGATCAGAAATTAGATTGGTTCCCTGTTCATTTTTCAAAAGGGATGAAGCAGAAAGTCATGATTATTTGTGCTTTTGTGGTGGATCCGAGTCTTTTTATCGTGGATGAGCCTTTCCTTGGTCTCGATCCGTTGGCGATTGCGGACTTGATTCAGCTTTTGGAAGTGGAAAAGCAAAAGGGCAAGTCCATTCTCATGAGTACTCACGTATTAGATTCGGCGGAGAAGATGTGTGATGCCTTTGTTATTCTTCATAAGGGAGAGGTGCGTGCCAAGGGAAATCTCCTGCAACTGCGCGAAGCCTTTAACATGCCTGAGGCTAGTTTGAATGATATTTACTTGGCTCTGACCAAAGAGGAGGAGCTATGAAAGACTTGTTTTTAAAAAGAAAGCAGGCTTTTCGTAAGGAGTGTGTCGGTTATCTGCGCTATGTTCTCAATGACCACTTTGTCTTGTTCCTGCTTGTTCTGCTGGGCTTTTTAGCCTACCAGTACAGTCAACTCTTGCAAGATTTTCCTGAAAATCATTGGCCTATCCTTTTGTTTGTAGGAATTACCTCTGTTTTACTGTTGCTTTGGGGTGGAATTGCCACCTATATGGAGGCTCCAGACAAGCTCTTTCTCTTAGTCGGAGAAGAGGAAATCAAACTCCATCTCAAGCGTCAAACTGGCATTTCCCTAGTCTTTTGGCTCTTTGTCCAGACCCTTTTCTTGCTGTTATTTGCGCCCTTATTTTTAGCCATGGGTTATGGCTTACCAGTTTTTCTGGTCTATGTGCTTTTGTTTGGGTTAGGTAAATATTTCCTCTTTCGTCAAAAGGCCAGCAAATTTTTCACGGAAACTGGACTGGACTGGGACTATGTCATTTCCCAAGAAAGCAAGCGTAAGCAAGTCTTGCTTCGTTTCTTTGCCCTCTTTACCCAGGTCAAGGGAATTTCAAACAGCGTCAAGCGTCGTGCCTATCTGGACTTTATCCTAAAGGTTGTTCAGAAGGTGCCTGGAAAGATTTGGCAAAATCTCTATCTGCGTTCTTATCTGCGAAATGGAGACCTCTTTGCGCTCAGTCTCCGTTTGCTCTTACTTTCCTTGCTGGCGCAGGTTTTTATTGAGCAAGCTTGGATTGCGACAGCAGTGGTAGTTCTCTTTAACTACCTCTTGCTCTTCCAGTTGCTGGCCCTCTATCATGCCTTTGACTACCAGTATTTGACCCAACTCTTTCCGCTGGACAAGGGGCAAAAGGAAAAAGGCTTGCAGGCAGTGGTCAGAGGATTGACCAGTTTGGTCTTAGTAGTGGAATTAGTTGTTGGGTTGATTACCTTCCAAGAAAAACTAGCCCTTCTAGCCTTACTGGGAGCTGGTTTGGTTTTACTAGTCTTGTACCTACCTTATCAGGTAAAACGTCAGATGCAGGACTAACATTGCCTATATGACACTAAAAAGAAGTTGAGTTCAGTTTGTCTCAACTTCTTTTATTTTCTACAGGATAATGGTTGGTCCGTAGAGACTCAACTTGGTCTTGACTTGGTCAAAGTGGAAGCGGTCATAGGCCCGCCAAGCGGCGCGAGTTGGAGCATCTGGATCGAGGGCGCTGAGTCCCATGAGAAGACTGGAAGTCTGGTAAAATTTTTCCAGTTCAATCAAGAATCGATTATCCACTGTTTCAGCCTTGGCTAGAAAGCCAAGAATAGAGTTTAATTGCTCCTGAAAGCGGACGTCGTCAGCTTTTGCCTGTTTGCATGCTTGGTAGGCTTGGTTTAAGTCAGTAATCAGTGCCTGAGCAGTTTTAATTGGGTCTGTATCTGTCATGAGAATTCCTCCTTTAATCTGGGTGCTAGTCTTGTTTCTAGCAACTGTGTTTTGATACTGTCAGTTTATCACTTTTATCTCCTTTTTCACCATAAAATCTTTAATTGTCCTTGAAATTTCCTGAATGGTACTGTTAAGATTTTATGATAAAATAGTGGTAAGCCCATCATGATGTTGTAGAAAAATAATCCTTTTAGGAGCTTTCAAAGACTGTTTAGGATTTGGTGGGCTTGGGCTAGACCTTTTCTGTTATTCTTTTCTTAGGAGGAGAATCCAATGAAACATATGATTATTCAGACACAGAAAACGGTCTATAAAGTAAACGTCGACGATATCTACTATATCCAAACGCATCCAACTAAAGCCCATACCGTACAGATTGTTACAAAAGAAGCTAGTTTTAATATGGTTCAAAATTTAAGTAATCTTGAGAACCAATATGGGGAAACCTTGATGAGATGTCATCGAAATTGTTTGGTTAATCTTGATAAAGTAAAATCGATTGATTTTCAAGAAAGAATCCTTTTTCTTGGAGAAGAAGGTCAATACGCTGTCAAGTATGCCAGACGTCGCTATAGAGAAATTCGTCAAAAATGGTTGAAAGAAGGAGAGTAAGAAGATGAGAATATTTGTTTTAGAAGATAATTTTTCCCAACAGACTAGGATTGAAACGACGATTGAGAAACTCTTGCAAGAACATCAGATCATTCCTAGCTCTTTTGAGGTATTTGGTAAGCCAGACCAACTGCTGGCAGAGGTGCATGAGAAGGGAGCCCATCAGCTATTCTTTTTGGATATTGAGATTCGAAATGAGGAGATGAAAGGCTTAGAGGTGGCTAGAAAGATTCGGGGTCAGGATCCGTATGCCCTGATTGTCTTTGTGACGACTCACTCGGAGTTTATGCCTCTGTCCTTTCGCTACCAAGTGTCTGCTTTGGACTACATTGATAAGGCCTTGTCAGCAGAGGAGTTTGAATCTCGTATCGAGACAGCCCTTCTCTATGCCAATAGTCAAGACAGTAAAAGTCTGGCGGAAGATTGCTTTTACTTTAAATCAAAATTTGCCCAATTCCAGTATCCTTTTAAAGAGGTTTATTATCTTGAAACATCGCCCAGAGCCCATCGTGTTATTCTCTATACCAAGACAGACAGGCTGGAATTTACAGCGAGTTTAGAGGAGATTCTCAAGCAGGAGCCTCGTCTCCTGCAGTGTCATCGCTCTTTTCTCATCAATCCAGCCAATGTGATACATTTGGATAAGAAAGAAAAACTGCTTTTCTTTCCCAATGGTGGAAGTTGTCTGATCGCGCGTTATAAGGTCAGGGAAGTGTCTGAGGCTATTAATAACTTACACTGAACTAGGAGAGTTTATGAATATTGTTTGGATATTATTGCATACACTTATTACTAATGGGCTAGAAATTGTCATTTTCTTTAAGGTAGATGGAATTAATCTTACTTTCGAGAGGATTTTTAAAGCCTTTCTTTTGAAGATACTGTTGGCCTTTGTTTTTGTAATGATTGGCTATATGGTAGGAAATGTTTACCTATCTTATTTTATGGAACCCTTGTACGGCATATGCTTGTCTTTCTTATTGTTAAGAGGGCTTCCTAAAAAACTCCTTTTCTTTTATGGTCTCTTTCCAATGATATTGGTGAATCTCTTTTATAGAGGAGTCTCCTATTTTGTGCTTCCATTTTTGGGACAAGGGCAAGTATATGATGGCTACTCATTTACTGGGTTATGTATAATAATTTTCAATTTCTTCATTTCTCTAGCCTTTTTGAAATGGTTGGACTATGATTTTACTAGTTTGAGAAGGGAGATTCTCGATACAGGTTTTCAAAAGTCCCTGACTAAGATTAACTGGATAATGGGGGCTTACTATTTGGTGATACAAAGTCTGTCTTACTTTGAATATGAGCAAGGTATTCAATCAACGACTGTTCGCCATCTCATCCTAGTGTTCTACCTCCTATTTTTTATGGGGGTTATCAAGAAATTGGATACCTATTTGAAGGACAAACTCCATGATAGACTGGACCAAGAGCAGGTCTTGCGCTATAGAGATATGGAACGCTATAGTCGGCATATAGAGGAACTTTACAAGGAAGTAAGGAGTTTTCGCCATGACTACACCAACCTCTTGACCAGTTTACGTCTGGGTATTGAAGAGGAGGATATGGAGCAGATAAAAGAGGTCTATGACTTGGTCTTAAAGGATTCTAGTAAAAAATTGCAGGACAATAAATATGACCTTGGCCGATTGGTGAATGTTCGGGATCGTGCCCTCAAAAGTCTCCTAGCTGGAAAATTTATAAAAGCTAGAGAAAAGGACATTGTCTTTAATGTCGAAGTTCCTGAAGAGATTCAGGTTGAGGGGATGAGCCTACTTGATTTTCTAACCATTGTGTCTATCCTTTGTGATAATGCTATTGAAGCGAGTGCAGAGGCCGGTCAACCTCATGTTTCAATTGCCTTTTTAAAAAGTGGAGCACAGGAGACCTTCATCATCGAAAATTCCATCAAAGAAGAGGGCATAGATATTTCTGAAATCTTCTCCTTTGGAGTTAGTTCTAAAGGGGAGGAGAGAGGTGTCGGTCTCTATACCGTTATGAAGATTGTGGAAAGTTATCCCAATGCCAGTTTAAATACTACCTGTCAAGATCAAGTCTTTCGTCAGGTGCTTACTATGATACCTACAGAATGATGAAAAAAATAAGACCGAGAGTTCTTGTTACTCGGTCTTATTTTTTATAGTTGTATTGGATGATGAAGTCCTTTCGTATTGTTATGCTTAATTATATTAAGGCTGTATAAGATATCTTCCCACAGTCCTCCACCTGTAATCTGGTTGAGTTCAGTAGTTGTTAGTTCTTGAAATGAAGTTAGGTTTTGTTTCTTATCCATGTTATGATTCTCCTTTTTGATAAGATAATAAATAGTTATAGAGTGTTATCTGAAAATTAATCAGAATGGGTTAAAATTTTATCTTTGAAATAATCAAAATATGTTTTCTTTGCAGTTACACTAGTGACGCGACCTTGTAAGCCGTATTGGATGAGTTTACTATCATTATTAGATAGTTTTGCAAGAGCGGTTAATTTAAAGAGATTGCCTTGCTCTGTTCTGGTAGGAGTTTGATCAATTGTCTGAAGTTGGCCGATGATGGTAATGCCGTGATTTCCAATCTTCTCCAGTTTTAATCTTACAGTTTGTCCTTTATCTAGTAGAGGTAGATAGTCAGAAGCTACGTAGTAAGTGATTAGTACTTCTCTTGTATCTGTGATGATAGGGAATATTTGAGCAATTTCTGTACCAGTTGGAATTCTATTTTTACCTTCAAATTCACTGTTCAGATGAATGATACCTTTATTTGGGGCGGTTAAGGTATTGTTTTCTAAGCGCTGTGTCGCTTGATCTAGCTGTACTTTTAATTCTGTTAATTGATTCTCCACGGTTAGTTGTTGCTGTGAGGCTGTTTGTAAAAACTGAGTGCGGAGTATTTCAATTTTGGTTGCTAAACTGTTATCATAAGTTGCTACACTTCCGATACCAGCTTGCTGAATTTTGAGGCTTGCGATAGATGATTCCAGACCTGCAATACTTTGATTAATTTGAGATAAAAATGGCTCCTCCGCAGTTCCTTGTGTTTGTCCTTGAGAGGCTACAAGATAACGATTCAAAATTGACTGGTGCGGATTGCCAGTTGGTAAGCGAGCCCTTTTATTTATGATAGCATCTCTCAGCTCTTGATATTCTCCAATTTGTTGTTGAACTTTTGTAATTTCTTGTTCGATGGCTGATGAACTGCTATTGGCAAGATTAGCTTGATTTGAAACTTCAGTGTTAGTCTTTGAGATACCCAGTTCAATATCATGAGCTTGTTTAGTAAAATTCATAAAGGTATTATGGTAGCCAAATTCATCCTCGCCAGAAAAAAGATCAGTCGCTTTTTCTAAGCTTTGTTTCAAAATTCCAAGTCCTTCTTTTTGCTTCTCAAGTCTTTGTAATTGAGTTTCTAAGGCAGTTTTCTGACTTTCTTCCATTGTTTCAGAGTATTTGATGAGTAAGTCACCTTTTTCAACTACTTGATTTGCCACTAAATGATTAGCTAGGATAGGATTATCACTTGTTGACTGAATAGATGCAATGACACTTGTAGGGGCGATTTCTCCTTGGGAAGTGACAGTAATTTCTTTTGTAGCGACAAGGGAGAAAATCAAGATGAAAGTAAACAGTAATGAAAGAGGTATAATTAACACTGTCGCATAGTTATGGTAACGTCTCTGATAAAACTCGACGCTTCTAAAAAGATTAGGATTCATGACATTCTCCTTATTTATTGAATAGATGATGGTAGAAGCCTTGCGCCTGCATTAACTCTTGGTGACTACCAACTTCAATGATTTTCCCCTGGTCAAGAACAATGACACGGTTAGTTCGTTCGGCTATACTGAGACGATGGGCTACAAAGAGAATGGTTTTATCAGTTAGGGACATAAGATTATCTATAACTTTTTTCTCAGTCAAGACATCAAGACCGCTAGTAGCTTCATCCAGTATTAAAACAGGAGCTTTAGTTAAAAGAGCACGAGCGAGAGCGATTCGTTGCTTTTGTCCTCCTGATAGACCAGCTCCATCAGAGAGCTGAGTTTGATAGCCCATAGGCATTCTTTCAATGTCTTGACGGATTTCAGCTAATTCACAAGCTCTTAGAATATCTTCTTGACTAATCATATGATTACCACCCAAAGTTAAGTTTTCCAAAATAGAGCCATTAAAGATATAGGCTTGTTGGGGTAGGTAATTAATATGACGGCGCAAGACTTTTTTATCAATGTTTTTAATATCCTGATGATTGATGGAAATATGTCCTTTGTAGGGTTCAAAGAAATTGACAATCATTTTGGCTAAAGTTGTTTTACCAGAACCACTAACTCCAACTAGGCTAACCTTATCTCCTTGTTTAATCGTGAGATTAATATCTGTTAAGGTATCTCGTCCAAAACCATACTTATAAGAAAGGTCATCAAATTCAATATCGCCCATCAAAAAATGTGAATGAACAGGGTTTTCTTGAACTTGAAATTCCGATTCGACTAAATAGACTTCGTTCAAACGGTTATTAGCGACCTTCGCAGATTGGAGTTTGGTTTGGAGGTTGATAATATTTTCCATAGGAGTTGTAAAGTAAGAAAGAAGTGTGTTAAAGGTAATCAGCTGACCGATAGAAATCTTACTAGATATGACTAATTGAGCGCCAAACCATAGGATAAGGATATTCAGAACTAATTTTGTTCCCTGCTTTAAACTCGTTTGTAAAATAGAATATTTACTGAGCTTAAAGGATTTTTCCAAATAATCTACAAATTCGCTGTCTATATTTTGATAGCGATTTTCTTCACTCGTGAGCGACTTGATAGTTTCAATCCCGTTGATATCTTCGATAATGGCAGAGCTAACCATAGAATTACTTTGCATGACATCATGGTTCATTTTTTCGAAAGGCTTCATAAAAGAAAAGATGATGAACATGTATATAGGAATGGAAATAAGAGAAAGAAGGAAGAGATTAGGGTTTTGTGCCAGTAAGACTCCCCCTACAAGAATCAGAATAGAAACATCCAGAAAAAGAGATAGAATGGTAGAAGCCAAGGCATCTATAATAGAGTTAGCATCTGTGAACCGTGAAATGATTTCTCCTGTACGACGTGTCGCAAAGAAAGACATAGGAAGTTCAAAAATATGGCGAATATAGGATAAAATCACATCAATGCTTAATCTCTGGCTCAGAACGGTTAGGAGATAATCTCTGGAGAAGCTCATGACTTGTTGGAGGATATAGGTGATAACCAGACCAACTGAGATGATTCCTAAAGTTGATTTCATCTGATTTGGGATGTATTCATCTAAGATTCCTTGGAGATAATAAGAACCACCGATATTGATAATCGTGACCAATAAGCTTGAGAGAACAATGTAAGCAATGAGAGATTTTTGTTTGAAAATCAGAGGAAGGAAGCTTAGTAGGCCATTTTTTTTATCTTTATGGGGTTGATAGCTGGGTTTGGGAGCTAGAAAAATAGCTACTCCAGTCCATTCAGAGAAAAAGCGTTCTTTTGACATTTTAGTGATTTTTACAGAAGGGTCAGGATCACCAATAACCAGATAGTCTTTCTTTGTTTGATAGACAACATAGTAATGTTGGAGTTTTCCTTCTTTGTTAACGTGAACGATAAATGGATAGGGGACATCACTCATGTCAAAGAGCGTTTTATCTGCTTGAACAGGTCTTGTTTCAAAGCCCATTTCATCAGCGGCTTTTACAATGCCAAGAGCAGTCGTTCCTTCTTTATTGGTCTTTGCAAGTTCTCTCAAGTGAGCTAGAGAAAAATCTGAATCATAGAATTTAGCAATCGAGGCTAAGGCAGCAACACCACAGTCTCTAGCATCTATTTGAGGAACAAATGTACGTTTATAAGAAGTCATTGGCAATTCCTTTCATATAGTAGATAGGTATATTATGCCATAAAAATAAGTTCATATTTTATGAAATCTTGAATAGTCATTGAAACTTCCTGAATGGTAAAAAAGTGATTAGAAATTATCTTTTAAAAAAATTTTAGAGGTGGTTTTAAATAAAAAAGCTAATTTAAGACGTTTCGATGACAATTCAAGATTTGGATGAAAAATTTTAAAAAACAATGATATACTAAACTTGTCAAAGTTGCAACAGGACAAAAATTAAAAATTAAAAATTAAAAATAAAAAAGGAGTATTTGTCATGAATACAAAAATGATGGAACAATTTGAGATTATGGATACTGAAATGCTTGCTTGCGTTGAAGGTGGCGGATGCAATTGGGGAGATTTTGCCAAAGCAGGTGTTGGAGGAGGAGCAGCACGAGGTCTTCAGCTAGGAATTAAAACAAAAACATGGCAAGGTGCAGCAACTGGTGCTGCGGGAGGAGCTATACTTGGAGGTGTGGCTTATGCAGCAACATGTTGGTGGTAATTATGGATTTTAAAAGTTTTATTATTGGTTTAGTAGTTGGTATATTTGGTCCTTATATGGATGATTTAATTAGAAAAATATTTTCAAAATCTCCCAAAAAGGATACGGATAGTACCCCCTAAAAAATAAATTTCTCCCCTGTATTTGCTAGCTTAATTTACAGGGGAGTTACTTTAATTTTGTTTAGCATGTCAAAATGATATGTGATAGCAGAATGAAAAGTCTACAAACAAGTCGGTATCAAGACAATATAAAGAGGAAAGTATGTTTTTCATGCTTGCTTTTTTTAATTTTTTTACAATTCAAGATGTTTCGATGACAATTCAAGATTTGGATGAAAAACTTTAACAAATAGTGCTATACTGAGATTGTCAAAGTTGCAACAGGACAAAAATTAAAAATAAAAAAGGAGTATTTGTCATGGATACAAAAATGATGGAACAATTTGAGATTATGGATACTGAAATGCTTGATAGGATAGAGGGAGGAATATTTGGAGTTGACGATGCTTTGTTTTGGGCAGGGTTAGGCTATGTTGCAGGTAGCATTGTTGATACAGCAATTGATGATTTTACGAATCAATGCCGGAAAAATCCTCATCAGTGGTTCTGTGTTCGTGTATAGATATAGTAGTGTTGTATTGTATAAGAATTTATATAACTTAATGACCTATGCAGTGATAGAAACTATTCTTTTGCAAACGAGTCGCTTATTCCGTTATAAGTTTACGTGCTCCTAGTCACAGTTCTTGTGCTTGATAGAAAGAATGACACCTATAAAAATGCGAGATATTGGCTATATCACTCACTTATTCACCTCCCCGTGATTTGTAGTAGTGATAGGTTTTCTCACTATTATTATAAACATTATAAAATAAAGAGTACAACACTTTTTCATTCTGTGTTGTGCCTTGAGTAAAACGAAAGGAATGAATTATAACAATGGAAAAAATTGATTATATTACTTTGAATGAAGTAGAATTAGAGACGATTAGTGGTGGAGATGACTGTTTTATTGGAGATATCGGATGTATCGGCTGGGGGCTTTTGAAGAGTATCGGAGGGATGATAAAACCCGCTCCATATGTTCCTCCAGTATGCATTCCAAAAAGTTCGTGGAATCCTGCACCTCCAGTTCCATGTTAAAAAGTTATTGTAAACTTATATAAAAAATGAATAATCGACTTGTTCGCTATTTTGTTGAATCTTCGCAACTATAATATACAGGTGTTGTTCAGGATTATTTTAGCTTATTGCAAGAGTCGAAAACTAGAAACTAATGGCTGGTTGGAACGTTAAAAATTCACTTTCTAACCAGCTAATACTGCTTCAAATAATTTCTGAACAAGTCTAATAAATAAAACGAATAAGATAGATTATTAACACAGTCTTGTTCGTTTTTTCTCATATATTATTTAATTAATAATATTATAAAATTGGAAAGCAGTAGGGATGGGAAGTACTACCACAGATTTATTATTAATTTTATCAGTATTGTTTGAAATCCAAAAAAAGTATGTTAAGCTATATTTATTTGGTTCTTTAGTTTGATTGTTGTTGAGTATAACTATTTTTGTATAGATGAAAATCTTGTTATTGTTCAAGATGTTTTGATGACCATTCATGATTTGAGTAATCCAAGGTCAAAATGAGTGCTATACTAGCAGTGTAAAGATTCTTGTTCAACTAAGATAAATCACACATTTAGGAGGAAATTTTATGAAGAAAAAAATACTTATCATTTTCATCTTGTATCTAATCATGTCCATCTTTCTTTATCCGCTTAGGGAAAGTATTTGGTATCAGCTATTTTATACCATAGCCTATGTGATTGCAGTTATGATCTATTTTGCTTTAACTAAAAAGAAAGGAGCAAAGAAATGAAAACTTTTCTTGCTAAAAAACGGAACATCTTCCTTTCGTTTGGGGGTTGAAGTATTATAAAAAGTAGAAGTTAATGAAGTATAAAAGGGTAAGTGTTTTCAGAATGCTTACCTTTTTAATGAAGTTTTTGCAATTCAAGATGTTTTGATGACCATTTAAGATTTAGATGAATTTGTAATCTTAAATAAGGTAAGATAAAGTTAACAAATGTAAAGGAGTATTCTTATGAAGAAACAAAAGATAAAATCGCTATTACTTGTACCACTTGTATTTGCATCTATTACTGCAGGTCTTGTATATGCAGAAGAACAGCCTACTACTTCATCTACCCAGGCGAATGATAGTTCTCTTGTGGCGCCAGATTTACAATCGGGTACGGAAAAGATGGAGCATAAACCTTCTGTTGTAACCCCAGAAGAGTATGAGAAGAATGTTACGGACTTTAAAAAGATAGATATTGAAGCTGTTCGTCAATCTTTTACAGAGGATCAATTGGAACATACTATTTATTTTGGTAGAAAAACTTGCTCTCATTGTCGTCAATTTTCTCCTGAATTGAAAGAATTTAATAACTTGATTGAAAAGAAGTTAGAGTATTATGATTTGGATGGTAAGGATTTTGATGGGGAAGCGAGAGAGTTTCTATTTAAAAAAGTCGGTATTCCAGGAACACCAACAATTTTGTATTTAAAAAATGGACATCCGATATCTGGATGGGTTGGTGGCGGAGCAACTGCACAACAGGTGTATGATTATATGTACTCGAGAAACTCACCTAAGCAAACGGAGACAGTAAAATCTTCTGAGGAAACAGTAACTGAAAGTGTCCGTGATGAGAAAACCAGAAATGACAGCATGAGTATTAGTGATAAAGTTGTAAGCGACAGCAAAGGTATGAGTGATGAAAAAAGAACCGAAATGAAAATATCCAATGATAACCCCAATTCTAATAGTGAAAATAGTGGGAAAGTGGAGAGTACAAACTCAACTTCTGAAGCTAAAACTACTCAATCTGACAATTTAGCAATGTTAGACAATAAGAATCAATTGGAAACTCCCAAACCTATTTTTGATGTTGCTCAAGAAAATAAAACTCCTTCAACTGATGTTAAGGGGACTGATTATGTAAGCAAATCTATTACTTCGAATGAAAAATTATTACCGAAAACAGGAGAGGAAGAAAGTTATCAACTGCTTCGGATGGCTATCGCATTTTTTATAACTTCTGTAATGATTAAAGTGAAACAAAAAAATTCACAAATAAAAATAGTGGTAAACAGGTGAAATGATACTATTTGTTTGTAATAACATATAGCTAGAATTTGCCTATAGACAAGAGTGAGAAAATAGGTGTATTTATTTTATATATAAAAGATTATAACTGTATATGAAATGAATGGTAAATAGTTAGTATTAGCTGAAGTAGAAAATCGAAAATGAAAGGAAAATTATCATGAGTAAGAATAGTAGAACAGAAAAAGCTAGAGTAACAGAAGGTGCAGATTTTGGAGCATATTTTTTAATTTTAGCAGTTGTAGCCGTCGGGGCGCTTGCTTATTTTTCAGAAGATTTTGGGCCAAGGTGGGCAAAAGTTATAGAAATAGTCGGAGCGCCGTTTTCTTTAGGTTTAGGTTTTTTTGCTTTTGATAAAGGTTTTGAAATGCTGAACGATTATAAAGAAAATAAAAGAAAAGAAGACGAAGAGGAAGAAAAAAACAACAATCAGAACTAAAAAATGTAAAATAAAGGGGTAAAAAATGGCAAGGAAAAAGAAGTTGCTTGGAGAAGAGTTTGGGAAGATGGTGTTGTCAAGGATGATAGCGACCTATGAAAAAGCAATCAACGCTGAAAAATAACATTTTCAGATGAAAAGATGGAGGAGCTAGACAACATACTATCTAATGGAATGGGGTTGCTTGATGGAGTACAAGCAACGGTATTCTAACAGGACGAAAATAAAAAAAGGCATTCCTCGTGAATACAAAAACAATGTTTCAATTTTCAGAAGCTAACAGTTAAAGTTTGTTTTTGTCCAGTTTGACTTTTACCATAGTATGTGAGGTATATTAAATGAATAAGAAATCCTATTTTATCATCTGTTCTACGTTGATCATAGCATCGAATCTTCTCATGATTTCCGTAGTGAACAAGGGAGAAGAAACGGGGAGCAACCTGTTTGTGATTGCTATAGCCTGTGTTATGTTGCCATCCTTTTTATATGCGGTTGAGAACCGAATGGCTTCTTTAATTCGGACAGGGTCAGTAGCTTTACTCTTATTGACAGTATTGTCTTTAGTCCGTCTTATCAACAGAATAGGGAGTACGCCTGAAATTCTCAACATTATCATTACCCTCTTGGTTTTGGCAAGTGGGACAGCCTGTATCCTGGTTGCGATTATGAGAATATATGAGAACAGACGGAAGTGAGGGTGCATAGTTTTCTATTTTGTATTTTCATATTGTCAAGTTCCCTTAGGGCAAGTATGTTTTTCATGCTTGCTTTTTAAATTTTTTAACAATTCAAGACGTTTCGATGACAATTCAAGATTTGGATGAAAAAAATTAATAAACGATGATATACTAAACTTGTCAAAGTTGCAACAAGACAAAAATTAAAATTAAAATTAAAAATAAAAAAGGAGGTATTCCTCATGGAAACAAAAACAACGACTCAATTTGCAGTTATGGATAATGAAATGCTTGCTCGTATAGAGGGTGGGGATGTATCTGATATTTATAGAGGGTACGCTAATCAGGTAAGTCCATTCGGTTCTTACCCTCCTATATTAAAAAATTCAGGTCCTTTTCCAGTAAGTGGTTACTGCCCGCGCGGTTATCATGACCGTGGTTATATAGGAGCAGGTTTTCATTTATGTGGAATATAGGCTGAAATACAAGAAATGAGGAAGAATTTCTATGAAAAAGTATCAGTTTGTCTTCAAAATAAGTGCAGTCTTGTCTTACCTATTTTTCGTATTTGGCCTTTCTCAGCTAACGCTTATAGTCCAAAATTATTGGCAATTTTCTTCCCAGATTGGCAATTTCGTCTGGATTCAAAATTTCTTGAGTTTGCTATTTAGTGGAGTCATGATTTGGATTCTGGTTAAGACAGGGCACGGCTATCTTTTTCGTATTCCAAGAAAAAAATGGCTTTGGTATTCGATTTTGACAGTATTAGTGGTAGTGCTCCAGATCTCTTTTAACGTTCAGACAGCTAAACATGTTCAGTCAACTGCTGAAGGTTGGGCTGTATTGATCGGTTATAGTGGGACCAACTTTGCTGAGCTAGGTATCTATATAACTTTGTTCTTTCTGACTCCACTTATGGAAGAGCTAATCTATAGAGGATTACTGCAACACGCCTTTTTTAAGCATTCGAGATTTGGCCTTGATTTGCTTCTTCCGTCAATTTTATTTGCTCTTCCTCATTTTTCAAGCCTGCCTAGTTTGTTAGATATCTTCATCTTTGCAACATCTGGCATCATCTTTGCTAGTTTGACCCGCTATACCAAGAGCATTTATCCTTCCTATGCGGTGCATGTGATCAATAATATTTTCGCAACATTACCATTTCTGCTCACTTTTCTACATAGATTCTTGGGGTAAAAAAACAAAAGGCTTGCTTTTCAGCCATAGAGGAGGTCATCATGTATAAACACTTATTTTTCTAGATTCCAAAACCTTAGACTGGTTGACACCTTATATTCTAGTCTTGGCTTCTGACACCATTGCCTTTAATGTTTTTGTGCTAACCTTTGTATCTGTTGTGGTCTTTTATTTCCTGAATCCCATGCTAGCTTTAATGGCTATCTTCTTAGGAGCTGGCTATGTGGTTGGATTTTGGTTACTAATACTCAATGAAAATCAAAGAGCAAACTAGGAAACTAGCCGCAGGCTGTACTTGAGTACGGCAAGGTGACGTTGACGTGGTTTGAATTAGTATAAAATGGTTTGTTTTGGAAAGATTAAAGCTAAAGGATGACGCGTAGGAAGTCTGTTTGGTGAGGAGGATAATTTTATGGAGTTTTTTGATAAATTTCATGCCTTGTGTTTTG
>NZ_VMLH01000081.1:0-10965 GCF_013276595.1 Streptococcus sp. 10824 | reverse complement strand
TACTTGAGTACGGCAAGGCAACGCTGACGTGGTTTGAATTTGATTTTCGAAGAGTATTATTCTCCTTCAAAGGCATCTTTAATATGGTCAAAGAAGCCCTTTTTCTTTGGATTGACTTTTAAATCACCAGCAGCTGCAAATTCTTTCAAGGCTGCTTTTTGACGATCGTTCAAGCCTGTTGGTGTTACGACATTAACGGTAACATATTGGTCACCAACTGCACCACCACGAAGACTCGGAGCTCCTTTGCCACGTAGGCGGAATTTCTTACCAGTCTGAGTTCCCTCTGGGACAACCAATTCAACATCACCGTGAACAGTTGGAATATCTACTGTGTCACCAAGAGCTGCTTGGACAAAGTTGAGGTTGAGATTGTAGAAGATAGTAGTTCCTTCACGTTCAAACTTATCGCTGGCTTCCACAGAAACAACCACGTACAAGTCACCATAAGGTCCACCGTTAAATCCAGCTTCACCTTGACCAGCTAGGCGAATTTGTTGACCAGTTTCCACACCAGCAGGAATTTTGACATGTACGCTATGAGCTTGTTTTTCATGCCCTGTTCCGTGACATGTTGTACATGGATCTTTGATTTCTTTTCCGCGACCATGACAGACATCACAGGTTACTTGACGACGCATCATACCAAGCGGAGTCTGCGTATCGACGTTAATGACACCAGCACCATGACAGCGTCCACAAGTGACTGGACTGGTTCCTGGCTTAGCACCTGAGCCATTACATGTACGACAGCTTGCTTCACGGTTGTATTTAACTTCTTTTTCAGCTCCAAAAATAGCTTCTTCAAAGGTCAAGTTCACACGATACTGGAGGTCATCCCCTTGGCGAGGAGCATTTGGATTGCGTGAAGCACCGCCTCCGCCGAAGAAACTTGAGAAAATGTCCTCAAAACCACCGAAGCCACCTGCCCCATTGAAACCGCCAGCTCCACCACCGAAGCCTCCAAATCCACCATTGGCGCCTGCAGCACCATATTGGTCATAGGCAGCCCGTTTTTGGTCGTCACTCAAAGTCTCATAGGCTTCTTGAACTTCCTTGTACTTTTCCTCAGCACCAGGCTCCTTATTGATATCTGGGTGATATTTTTTCGAAAGCTTACGATAAGCCTTTTTGATCTCGTCTGCCGAAGCGTTTTTTGACACCCCCAGACGATCATAAAATTCAGTATTGTTCATACAAGATACCAAGACCGTAAAATTCGACTGAAAAATAGGAAATCTGACGCTGGAGCGATGCTCCTAGACAGATTTATCTTTTTTCCGAGAATTTAGGTCGGGTTCAATTCCTTTCTGTTATATTAAGTAAGAAATTTGGGAACCCGTGTTCAATTCCCTGAACACATTTGTTCCTTTCTTTCATATTGATGAGACAAAACCCAAACAAATGATATTCCGTCCCTTTTTATCGAAAAACAGAGGCTGGGTTGCAACCTCTGGATTTCTTCCTATCATTACGACGTTCAAAAATAAAGTCGATTATACTTTGTTTTTGAACTAGTAAGACGTTTAGGCAAGTCACCATAGCGATTGCCGTAGAATGACAATCACTTTAGTGATTAGTCATTCTTACCGAGTTAGGCTTAACTGAGTTTCGGCTAAAAACTTCGGAAAAAAGATAAGCCATCTTTTGTGCATCGCACAAGGCGATGGCTTCCTATTTTTCTTTCGTTTTCTTAACGCCTCAACATCTTATTTTTCCGTAAACTCTCCGTCTACGACGTCATCGCCTGCGTTTCCTGTTGCTTGTGCGCCTTCTGCTCCTGCTTGAGCTTGTTGGGCTGCTGCGGCTTGTTCGTAGAGTTTAACAGCAAGTCCTTGAGCTTTTTCGTTCAATGCTTCAAGTTTTGCTTTCATGTCGTCCAAGTTGTTGTCTTCTTGAGCTTTCTTAAGGTCATCAAGGGCAGCTTGGGCAGCGTCACGTTCTGCGTCGAAGCCTTTACCTTCAGTTTCCTTGATTGTCTTTTCAGTCGCAAAGATTGCTTGGTCTACTTCATTACGAAGGTCTACTTCTTCTTTACGTTTCTTATCGGCTTCAGCGTTTGCTTCTGCATCTTTCATCATGCGGTCAATTTCTTCGTCAGTCAAGCCTGAGTTTGATTGGATCACAATTGTTTGTTCTTTTTGAGTTCCAAGGTCTTTAGCTTTAACAGACACGATACCGTTCTTGTCGATATCAAATGTTACTTCGATTTGAGGAATTCCACGAGGTGCAGCTGGGATATCTGTCAATTGGAAGCGTCCAAGAGTCTTGTTATCTGCTGCCATTGGGCGTTCACCTTGAAGAACGTGGATATCAACGGCTGGTTGGTTGTCTGCCGCAGTTGAGAAGACTTGTGATTTAGATGTTGGGATTGTTGTATTGCGGTCGATGAGTTTTGTGAATACACCACCCATTGTTTCGATACCAAGTGACAATGGTGTTACGTCAAGAAGGACAACGTCTTTGACATCACCAGTAATCACACCACCTTGGATGGCAGCACCCATAGCAACTACTTCATCAGGGTTTACTGATTTGTTTGGTTCTTTACCAGTTTCAGCTTTAACAGCTTCAACAACGGCTGGGATACGAGTTGAACCACCAACAAGGATAACTTCGTCGATTTCTGACAAGCTCAAACCTGCATCCGAAAGGGCTTGACGAACTGGAACTTTTGTACGTTCTACAAGGTCACGAGTCAAATCGTCAAATTTCGCACGAGTCAAAGTCATTTCCAAGTGAAGAGGGCCAGCTTCACCTGCAGTGATAAATGGCAAGCTGATTTGAGTTGAAGTTACACCAGAAAGGTCTTTCTTCGCTTTTTCAGCTGCATCTTTCAAACGTTGCATTGCCATCTTGTCAGTAGACAAGTCAATACCGTTTTCTTTCTTGAATTCTGCTACCAAGTGGTCAATGATTTTTTGGTCAAAGTCGTCACCACCAAGTTTGTTGTCCCCTGCAGTTGACAATACGTCGAAGACACCGTCACCCAATTCAAGGATAGAGACGTCGAATGTACCACCACCAAGGTCAAATACCAAGATTTTTTCTTCTTTGTCAGTCTTGTCCAAACCATAAGCAAGAGCTGCTGCAGTTGGTTCGTTAACAATACGTTCTACTTCAAGACCAGCAATTTTACCAGCGTCTTTTGTTGCTTGACGTTGAGCGTCGTTGAAGTAAGCAGGAACTGTGATAACTGCTTTGGTTACTTTTTCACCAAGATAGTCTTCAGCGTATCCTTTCAAGTATTGAAGAATCATAGCTGAGATTTCTTGTGGAGTGTATTCTTTTCCATTAGCAGAAACTTTTTCAGAAGTTCCCATTTTAGATTTGATAGAGATAACTGTATCTGGGTTTGTAACTGCTTGACGTTTCGCAGCGTCACCAACAATGATTTCTCCGTTTTTGAATGAGACTACAGATGGAGTTGTGCGGTTTCCTTCTGGGTTTGCGATGATTTTACTTTCAGTTCCTTCAAGAACTGCTACTGCTGAGTTTGTTGTACCTAAGTCAATACCGATAATTTTAGACATGTGTTTTTCTCCTTGTTAGTTAATTTTCTATTTTTCTTTTTGATACTCTTCTTAAGTGGCGACGCCGTCAGAGCTTGACTTCGTCAATCTCTTTGACTAAACTTTGAGCCTAAGGTCTCAAAATTTGCGCAAATAGCACCACGGCGAAGAGTATCGTCTTTGGTTCGCTTCGCTCACTATTACAAAGCCAAACATATTTTATCTTTCTTCATAGTTTATTGTCGTTTCGGACAAGTTTTCTATTATGTAAATTGCGACACGAGGAGTCGAAATCGATTTTATTTCGACGACGAGTTAGTAAGGAAGCTAGGCAAACGTCATAGCGATTGCCGTTTTCTGACGAGTTGCTTTAGCTACCGTCAGAATTGCCGAATCGAACACGCCCTAAGCTCTGAGTAAAAAAGATAGATTTTCTTGTGTTCATCGAACACTTCGTCAATCTCCTATTTTTACTGTGAGCTTTTTACGGGCTTTGTATCTTAGTTATACACCACTACCATAGCCGGTCTTAGGATGCGGTCATGAAGTTTGTAGCCTTTTTGGAAAACTTGGGCGATGGTATCTGCTGGGTGTTCATCGTCTGCTGGGAGAGTTTGGATGGCCATATGGTAGTTATGGTCAAATTCTCCGTCAGCTGCGATTTCTTCGATTCCTTCTTCTTTCAAAGCGTGAATCAAGCTTTCTTGCACCATTTCCAAGCCCTTCTTCACATCATCTGTCAAACCTTCAACTGCAAGTGCACGCTCAAGGTTGTCAAGCGATGGTAAAATTGCTTTTGCCAAGTCCTGGCTACGATAACGTTGCAAGTTTTGACGCTCTTCATTGGCACGGCGTTGGATATTTTGCATTTCCGCATGAGCGCGAAGGTATTTATTTTCGAACTCATCTGCACGTTCATTTGCCAAGTCCAACTCAGACTTCTCAGGAGTTGTTTCTTCTACCGTTTCCACAACTTCCTCTTCTTGGATTTCTTCTACTTCTTCATTTTTTATATCTTGGGCCATTTTCGCCTCCTTTAATGATTTCAATCTTAATGTACTTCGTAATGATTACTGCTGAGGTAACGGTAAAAATCTGTCAACTTCATGGTCAAAACACGATTGACTACATTGACTTGGTTGATTAGCTGTTGGTAATCCAGATTAACAGGACCGATAATGGCTAGAATTCCAACTCCCCGATAAGGAATGAGGAACTTGCTACTAATCACCGCTAGGTCAGCTAGGCAGGATTCTTGACTGTCCGCAACTCGGACATTTTGCATCTGATCCTCATGCAGCCCCTCACGAATCTCCAGAGCCACCTTTTGCGGTTGGTCAAAGAACTGATAGGCTGCCAGATTGGCAAAATTCAAGAGATTGACCTTGCCCGCAACCACAATGTTTTCGTTGAACATTTCCTTAAAGATATGTTCAAAGAGATCGATCACATTATCCGTTGTTGTGAAGTAACGCTGGATAATCTGCGGAATCTCCGTCCGAATCTTGTAGTGAATATCTAGCACGGTGTAACTAAGGAAACGTTCCTGAATGATACTCTTCAGTTTCAGCAAATCCTCCTGCAAAAAGTTCCTTGGAATCAGAAACTGACTAGTAACCGTTCGCGACTCGTCTAGGGTAAATACTGCCAAGGCTGTATGTTGCCCCAAAACCACGATATCAAAGGCTGTCAACCGTTGCCTGCTGGGCTCAACATCCAGTGCCACTACCGTACAGCCACTCAGGTCTGTCAGTAGATTAGCAGCTTCTTGCAGAATATCCTCCAATTTGAAGAATTCCTGATCAAAGGCTTTGACAATCTCGTAAACCTCATTTTCAGCCAGTCGATCAAAATCCAGTGAGTGTTTTACATAGTACTGAAAACCAGCAACACTTGGCATCCGACCGCTTGAAGTATGAGCCTTCTCAAGCAAACCTTGCTTTTCTAAAGCCGCCATGTCATTACGAATGGTTGCACTGCTAGAGTTAATAGACTCTTGCAAGGCTTTGGATCCGACAGGTTCGTGCGTTTTGGTAAAGATGTCAATAATCAGATTTAAAATATCCTGCTGACGCTCTGTAACCATCTCATCACTCCTCTCTGTCTGATAAATTAGCACTCGATACGTTCAAGTGCTAACTTATGATTCTATTATACACCCTTAGAAGAGAATGTCAAGATAAAAATTCAAAAAATTAGCACTCTTTTATCAAGAGTGCTAAAAATCAGTCTGAAGACCTAGAACCCTACCTTCCATCTACTCGGTATTTACTTTTTAGTCTGAAATAACCATAGATTAGATAAGAAATCATAAAGGCATATAGAGCAAAAATAACAAAGAAAGATTGCGACAGTTCTTCTCGAAACAAACTCATACAAACAACAAAACCTCCTAAGAAAGTAGCTGCACATGAACGAAGTCTATATCGCATAACTTCCCACCTGAGCCCCTTACTCATATAGACTTGATCCTCTGGAAGTAAATCAGAAGACGATTTACGAAGAATCGAACAAAAACCTGCTTCTATCAATTCCCAACCGCTATTTCTAAAATCTTGCAGTTCATGCTTATACTTTTTAAGAAATCTAGAATCATAGATACAGTAGATGACATCGTCTGGTTGACATTGGTCAAAATAGAAAAAACCAAAACGACTAGTTCTATATCTCCAACCCTTCAAATGCATCTCATGTAAATATTCTTCTTCCTTGTCCAAATCAACAATGGTGAAAATCCGAAATTCTACTCTGCTATTCATTGTCTTACCCCAAAATTAGAAAACATGCCTGGCGTTATTTATTAGATAATTCTTTCCACTTTTGAAACAATCTCCAAAAAATATAAGAAATCTGAATCACATGGACTATCAATAAAACACCATCTATTATAACAATCAAAAACATTTCCCACCTGAAAGAACTACCTCCACTGACAGACTTTGAGAAAACCGGTAGTAGAGCTAAAAAGAGAAGCAAAATAGGAAGCATCCGCATTATTAAAATCCGTTTGGCATAAAAAAATCTTTATTTAAACGAGAATATTATATCAAAATTTACGCCAGTTTTTGAACGGCTGATGTAGATATTTTATACTTTCAAAATGTTTAAATGTGATTATTTATTTTTGAAAAATAGCTCACCAGCCCGACTGAAAGTGCTTGTAGAATGATAATAAGTCGCCTGCTGAAAACGGCGAAAAATAGCGGTGTTATGCGGAGATAATCTGACGCGATGCGAAAGTATATTGCATACTTATTGTTAATAATTTAGCAGAGTGTTTTTACAAGTGTGATATAATAGAAGTATAATTTGTTCTGATAGTTTATTTTATGGAGAAGTAGATTTTTAAATACGGAGGGTTCAATATGGTTGAGTTTATAAAGTCTAAGAAAGAAATGAGTGAGGAGGATATTAAAGCAAATTTCATCACTCCTGCTATTGTATCCAAAGGATGGAAAAATGGTGAGCATATCGCTTACGAAGAATACTTCACTGATGGTCGAATTGAGGTTAGAGGAGATAAGGCTCGTCGTAAAGAAGGAAAAAAATCAGACTATTCACTGTATTACCAATTTGGAACTCGAATTGCAATTGTTGAGGCAAAGGATAATAAACACAGCGTTCGAGCAGGATTACAACAAGCTATTGAATATGGAGAGATTTTAGATGTTCCATTTGTTTATTCTTCGAATGGTGATGGCTTTATTGAACACGACCGTATCACGAGAGAAGAACGTGAGCTGGAGTTAGACGAATTCCCTACTCGTGAAGAATTATTTTCTCGTATGACGAAGGAAAAAGGATTGACGTACGAAATTACAGAAGCTATCTCAACTCCATACTATACAGACGCCTTCTCAATGAAAACGCCACGCTATTATCAGCAAATAGCTATCAACCGTACTATTGAAACAGTTGCCAGAGGACAAAAACGAGTAATGTTTGTGATGGCAACAGGAACGGGGAAAACGTTCATGGCTTTTCAAATTATTCATCGCCTTCGAAAAGCTGGTTTGGCTAAACGAGTTTTATTCTTAGCAGATAGAAACATCTTAGTAGACCAAACGATGGCTGAAGACTTTAAGCCATTCGAAAAGGTAATGACGAAAATTACACCAAAACTTTTGACTGCTCCAGAAAAATTAAATTCTTTTGAAATTTATCTAGGGCTTTATCAGCAACTAACTGGTGAAGATGGAACTGAAACACATTATCAAAAGTTTGACAAAGACTTCTTTGATTTAGTCATAATTGATGAAGCGCACCGTGGCTCAGCTAAGGAAGACAGTAACTGGCGTAAGGTGATTGATTATTTCAGTTCTGCGACACAGATTGGGATGACCGCTACTCCTAAAGAAACCAAGAATGCTTCCAATACGGAATACTTTGGTGAGCCAATCTATACTTATAGTTTAAAACAGGGAATCGAGGATGGTTTTTTGGCTCCATATCGTGTTATGAGGATTAATTTAGATGTGGATGTGGATGGTTATCGTCCAGAAACTGGAAAAGTTGATGCTAACGGACAATTAATAGAAGATAGGTACTACGGCAGGAAAGATTTTGACAAAACCATTGTCATTGATGATAGAACGCAAAGAGTTGCCAAGTTTGTTTCTGATTATATGAAGCAAAACAATGCACGATTTGATAAAACAATTGTTTTTTGTGTTGATATTGACCATGCCGAGCGAATGCGTGCTGCACTTGTAAAAGAGAATCTAGACTTAGTCCAAGAAGACTATCGTTATGTCATGCAAGTAACTGGTGACAACGCTGAAGGAAAAGCTCAACTGGATAACTTTATGGATGTCAATTCTAATTTTCCCGCTATTGTAACAACGTCTAAATTATTAACGACAGGAGTTAATGCTAAAACATGTCGTTTGATTGTTTTAGACTCTAATATCCAATCCATGACTGAATTTAAACAAATTATTGGTCGTGGCACACGTCTTTATCCTCAAAAGGGGAAAGAATTTTTTACGATTATTGATTTTCGAAATGTTACCAATTTGTTTGCTGACCCTGATTTTGATGGTGAGCCAGTGAAGGTGCTGGAAACAGGTGCGAAAACAGTCAGTGGTTCTACACCTGGTTTCGTAGGTGAGGAAGATGACCCAGTAGAAAAATATATCGTTACAGACAAGCAGGTTACCATTCTTAATTCTACTGTTCAAGTATTGGATGAAAACGGGAAACTGATTACCGAAAGCCTGACCGACTACACTCGGAAGAATATCTTAGGTAGCTACGCCACTTTGAACGATTTTATCACAGTTTGGCATACGGCGGATAAAAAGAAGCTTATCTTAGACGAACTTTATAAAAAAGGAGTTTATCTAGATGCTATTCGAGAGTCGGAGGGAATATCAGAACAAGAAATCGATGATTTTGATTTACTCCTAAAACTTGCCTATGGTCAAAAAGAATTAACCAAAACGGAACGTATCAATAAACTCAAACAAAGCGGATATTTATATAAATATAGTGAGGAAGCGCGTGCTGTTTTGGAAATTTTACTGGACAAATACATGGATAAAGGTATTGGAGAACTCGAAAGCATTGAAACATTAAAACTTCCAGAATTTCAGATATATGGTGGAACCTTCAAAATCATCAATACTTATTTTGGAGATAAAAAACGATATTTACAAGCAATTAAAGAATTGGAGCAAGAGCTATTTACAGTAGCTTAATGAAAGGAAAGTATGTCAATTACATCATTTGTAAAAAGAATTCAAGATATCACTCGAAACGATGCTGGTGTTAATGGTGATGCTCAACGTATCGAGCAAATGTCTTGGTTATTATTCTTAAAAATTTATGATAGCCGTGAAATGGTTTGGGAATTAGAAGAAGACGAGTATGAGTCAATTATCCCAGAGGAATTAAAATGGCGAAATTGGGCTCATGCTCAAAATGGGGAACGGGTATTGACAGGCGATGAATTACTTGATTTTGTCAATAACAAGTTATTCAAAGAGTTGAAAGAGCTTGAAATAACTTCAAATATGCCTATTCGAAAAACGATTGTTAAATCAGCTTTTGAAGATGCGAACAACTATATGAAAAATGGCGTCTTGTTACGCCAAGTCATCAATGTTATTGATGAAGTTGATTTCAACAGCCCTGAAGATCGTCATTCGTTTAATGATATTTACGAAAAAATTCTTAAAGATATTCAAAATGCTGGGAACTCAGGAGAATTTTATACGCCACGTGCAGCGACTGATTTTATTGCCGAAGTTCTTGACCCAAAACTTGGAGAATCAATGGCAGACCTTGCTTGCGGAACAGGAGGCTTCTTGACTTCGACTCTGAACCGTTTAAGTAGTCAACGTAAAACTAGTGAAGATACAAAAAAATATAATACAGCTGTTTTTGGTATTGAAAAGAAAGCATTTCCTCATCTTTTAGCAGTTACAAATCTGTTTCTTCACGAAATTGATGACCCTAAAATTGTTCATGGAAATACTTTGGAGAAAAATGTTCGTGAATATACGGATGATGAAAAATTTGACATTATTATGATGAATCCACCTTTTGGAGGGTCAGAATTAGAAACAATAAAAAATAACTTTCCAGCAGAATTACGGAGTTCTGAAACGGCTGATTTATTTATGGCTGTCATTATGTATCGTTTGAAAGAAAATGGTCGTGTTGGAGTTATTTTACCTGATGGTTTTCTATTTGGTGAAGGTGTAAAAACTCGCTTGAAACAAAAACTGGTAGATGAGTTCAACTTGCATACGATTATTAGGTTGCCTCATAGTGTCTTTGCACCGTATACAGGAATCCATACGAACATTCTTTTCTTTGATAAAACAAAGAAAACAGAAGAAACTTGGTTTTATCGTTTAGATATGCCAGATGGTTATAAAAATTTCTCTAAAACTAAGCCGATGAAGTCAGAACACTTCAATCCTGTTCGTGACTGGTGGGAAAATCGTGAAGAGATTCTGGAAGGTAAGTTCTACAAATCTAAATCATTTACACCTAGTGAATTGGCTGAGTTGAATTATAATTTAGACCAGTGTGGTTTTCCAAAAGAGGAAGAGGAAATCTTAAATCCCTTTGAGTTGATTCAGAATTATCAAGCGGAAAGAGCAACTTTAAATCATAAGATTGATAATGTATTAGCTGATATTTTGCAGTTGTTGGAGGACAAATAATGACACCAGAACAACTTAAAGCAAGTATTCTCCAAAGAGCGATGGAAGGGAAATTAGTGCCGCAAAATCCCAATGACGAACCTGCAAGTGAATTATTAAAGAGAATTAAAGCTGAAAAAGAAAAACTTATCAGTGAAGGAAAAATCAAACGAGATAAAAAGGAAACTGAGATATTTCGTGGTGATGATGGGAAACATTATGGGAAGTTTGCTGATGGAAGTACTCAAGAAATTGATGTTCCTTATGATATTCCTGATACTTGGGAGTGGGTGAGGTTT
>NZ_VMLH01000080.1:0-13729 GCF_013276595.1 Streptococcus sp. 10824 | reverse complement strand
TGATACTATGCGCTTTTGTAATAGATAAATAGTTAATCTTTTTTAAAGACCGGATCTTTCAAACTCTGTATACTGGCATTGATCACCGCGCCTAGGATAACAATTTTAGCAATCAAGATAAACCAAAACATCATAACAACAAGAAGAACTGAACCTAAAATTCGGACGTCCACTAAATGATGGACATAGTAATTGAGATAACTAGAGAACAGAGTTAGTAAACCTAAAATCACTAAGAGAACAAAGGAACTGCCTGGTAGGGTATAACTAAGTTTCCTGTTAGATAGATTGGGAAGAAAATAATAAAGCATGACCAAGATAGCAAAGAGGAGGGCGTAAGTCAGAGGACCTGCCAAACCTTGTAAAGCCTGATAGATAATGCCATCTTTTATCCAATAATGAGCAAGTAAATCCAAAATCATCTGTCCAAATAAGCTCAGAAACAAGGCAAAAGCAAAGAGGATCTGTAAACCAAAACTGACTAGGAGACTTACCATCTGATGGGAAATAAGTCCACGACTCTTTTCGACTCCATAAGCCTTGTTAAAAGCTTTTTGCAAGAAATTCATAGATTTTGAAAAACTCCATAGCGCCGACAAGACAGAAAAACTCAACAAACCTGTTGAAGGTTGCGTCAAGACTTCTCTGGCTATTTTTTCCACACCTTCATAAAGGCTCGGGGGCAGGACGTCTTTCATAAAGCCCAGAAATTCTCCCACAGGAATCTGAAAATAAGGGAGGATATTGACCACCACCAAAAGCAGGGGAAAAATCGAAATCAACCAATAGTAGGCTACTGCGACACTGGTCAATTCACTATCTGATGCTTGATAATAATGCAAAAAAGCTTTTACTAAAGGCTTGTCTATTAGCTCTTTCCAGCATTTTTTTCATGTCACACTCCTTTACTTACAATCTTATACTCAATAAAAATCAAAAAGCAAACTAGGAAGTTAGCCGCAGGTTGCTCAAAGCCCTGCTTTGAGGTTGTGGATGAAACTGACGAAGTCAGTAACCATACCTACGGTAAGGCGACGCTGACGTGGTTTGAAGAGATTTTCGAAGAGTATTAACTAATTTCTTCTTACCAATTCCACCATATCATAAGGCAGGGTATTGGCAGCTTCCTTCAGAGAATAGTTCTCTAAGTTATTGACATTTTGTCGTAATTTCTTGGCATACTTGGTCGTAATCAATCGTTTCTCTTCGTATTCGAAAATCAACTTGCGCTCCAGATAATAGCCCCTCAGCATTTCATCAATATTATTAGGTTTGATACGTGTAATAACCCGTTCGACAAAGGCACCACTGCTGATAATAGCTGTTTCACGAAGACGAGACTCCTGCATAAAACTAATCAAAGAGCGTCTATAGACTCCCTTCAGGTTTTCCAAACTTTCAATAATCATCTCTGTATTGGCAAGATAGAGCTCTGCAATTTGGTCATAATCAAGAGCACGGAGACGGCTTTGCTCCTTGTCCTTCCAGCTACGGAAGGTCTTTCCGAGAGTAAAAACTTCATGAAGGAGAAAACGTAAAATCCGCAAAGAAACAAGGAAATAATAGGTCAATCGTGACGCAAACTTACGATTGATTCCTCGTTCTATATTTTTCAGATAACGTTGGTAAACTCGGTAAGCACGATTGCTAATGTTCCCCTCTTCATAGGCCTGTTCCAATCCATCACTTTCAATACTAAGAATCAAGAGTTTCAAAGCAGCCCAGTCTTCTTGATCATCCTGGTTTTCTTGGCTTAAAATGAGATTTTCAATACGTCCATGATAATTGTCAATGGCTGCATAGAGAGGAAGTTTATTTTTAGTGTCTTCCAACTCTTTTTCCAACTCTAGCGTCACTTCATTTAAAATGGCGATATGCATGAGATAATCCTTGCTTTCTTCCTGCTCATCAGAAAGATGAGGTAAGACCACGAGGCCTGTTAAAAAGCTGACAAGCGTCACACCTGCGACAAGGAAAAGCAAGAGAGGATACTCCTGCTCTAGATTACTTGGTATCAGAAGAATCGTAGCAATCGACACGGTTCCCTTAACACCTGAGAAGGTCAAGAGAAGCATGTCCTTCATATACTTATTTAGCTTTTTCTTGAGACGTCTAGTCCTATAGGCATAGTAGCCATAAATCATGACAAAACGAATAGCAAAGAGGACAAAGGTAAGGGCTATAAGAGATACCAATAACAGTAAGGGATTATAGATTGGATTGGTCAAGATAGGCTCTGCTACCATTTCCAACTCCATCCCTAAAATCACAAAGACAGAACCGTTGAGCATAAAGTTCACTGTATGCCAGACCGTCTCGGTCACCGTATCCACTTGGGCTTCGAGGAGCGTGATTTTCTTGAAGCGACTCGCCTTTAAAATCCCAGCAACTACAACGGCAATAATCCCTGAAACATGGACTTCTTCTGCTAGGAAGAAGGTTACCAAGGGCAAACTCAATTCCAGAAGGAGCTCACTAGCAATATCCGTTGCTCTCACACTTAGCAAGAAGCTATGGAGGAAACGGTTGGTCATGGCTGTTAAAAAACCAATCAAAAAACCGCCTAGGATTGAAAAGATGAGCGAACTACTAGCTTGCCCAAGGGAAAAGGCTCCAGTTGTCCAAGCTGTCAAAGATACCTGAAAAGCCACCAAGCCAGAAGCATCATTCAAGAGTCCTTCACCCTTAAGGATATTAGACACGCGCTTAGGAAAGCTAAAACGCTCCGAAAGAGAAGCAAAAGCCACCAAGTCCGTAGGGCCAAGAGCTGCACCAACAGCCAAGCAAGCTGCCAAGGGAAGACTGAACCAAAGAAGGTGGGCCAAACCACCCAAACTCAGGGTCGAGATGAAAATCACTGGAAATATGAGATAGATAATGATTCGCCAGTGTTTTAAAATAGCTGTAATGTCCGCTTCTTCCGACTCTCTGAAAAGCAAAGGCCCGATAACCAGTGCCAAAAACAACTCCGTATTGAGGTGAAAGTCGGTATTGGGTAAAAAGAGACCAATCACAATTCCCAAAAGAATTTGCACCAAAGGGAGAGGCAAAAAGGGCAGGAGCTTATTGGTTGTACTTGAGACAATCAAGACCAGTAAAAATAGGATGAGGTAAATCAGTAATTCCACGCTATCCCTCCTTAGTCTTTTTTACAACAGGATTCAAAAATCTCCTTCTGCTCTTTGATTTTTTGGTCAATCTTGGAACAGTCTTTGTGCTCAATTTTTCTCTGGCACCGTTCCATTTCAAGAGCAACTAATTTTTTCTTGATTTTAAGCATTTTTTTGCTCATATGCGCTTGGTCTAGCACGCCCACCGCTCGTTCGTGGTGGGTTGACTCAACAAAATTCTGGCGCATGGCATCCAGCTTTTCACGTAGGTATTGTTTATCCATGTCTATATCTCTCTAATTTTTCAATCATTACTAAAAATGGTGGGTTGTTGACTTGGTTTAAAGTTCGGTAAATAGTAGCTGTATACTCTTGTTGGTTCAACTGGCTAACAAAATCCAAGACAGCATCTTTCTCGAGGTCGCCTCCTTCATGACCATAGTAGATCATAATAGCAATCCGTCCCCCTTTGACAAGTAAGCTACACAGCTTTTCTAATGCTTCAATCGTTGTCTGAGGTTGGGTAATGACAGACTTATCAGCTGACGGCAAATAGCCCAGATTAAAAATCCCTGCCTTGGCTTCTGTCACAAACTGGTCCAGTGTCTCATGACCTTGCAAGATTAACTGGGCATTTGTCAGGCCAGCCTGATGCAAACGCTCTTGGGTCTTTTCCAAGGCTTGTTCCTGAATATCAAAGGCATAGACTTGCTTGGCTAATTTGGCTAGAAAAAGGGTGTCGTGACCATTTCCCATAGTCGCATCCACTACGATATCGTCCTGAGTTACAACCTCAGCCAAAAAATCATGTGCCATTTCAAGTGGTCTTTTCATTTTCAAACTCCTGTTTTACAGCCTTGCATCCTTGAACACTTCCACGACGTCGCATCTCCGTCTCAATACTATTAAGGACTTCCCATTTATTGAGGCTCCACATAAGCCCAATCAGCATATCCCTAGGTGCATCTCCTGTGATTCGATGGATGACAATATGTTTGGGAATGATTTCCAGTTGGTCACAGATGACCTTAACATATTTGTCCTGACTCATCAATTGTAAACGTCCCTCATGGTAATCTCCTTGCATACGAGTATTTGTCATAAGATGGAGCAAATGCAGTTTAATCCCTTGAATATCGTTATTCGTGACACAACGGCGGACATTTTCAACCATCATCTCATGGGTTTCACCAGGCAAACCATTGATCAAATGGGAAACAATCTCAATCTTGGGATACTTTCTCAAACGCTTGACCGTTTCCACCTACAATTCATAAGAATGCGCACGGTTAATCAGGTCAGAGGTTGCTTCATAAGTAGTCTGCAAGCCCAATTCAACCGTCACATGCATGCGCTCCGATAACTCAGCCAAATATTCGATGGTTTCGTCTGGTAAACAGTCTGGACGCGTTCCAATATTGATTCCTACCACACCTGGCTCATTGATAGCCTGTTCATAACGCTCTCGAATAACTTCCACCTTTTCATGGGTGTTGGTAAAATTTTGAAAATAAACCAGATACTTCTGAACATCTGGCCACTTACGGTGCATAAAGTCAATTTCCTTATAAAATTGCTCACGGATAGGCGCATCTAGGGCTACAATAGCATCTCCAGAACCTGAAACCGTACAAAAAGTACAGCCTCCATGAGCCACAGTTCCATCACGATTGGGACAGCCAAATCCCGCATCAATAGGGACTTTAAAAGTCTTTTCTCCAAAGAGTTTTCGATAATAATCATTCAAGGTATTATAAGATTTCATGACTTTCATTATAACAAAAATCACCCACAATCTCAAAAGCCTGACTTTCCTATAAATTCCTCTGTTTCTCGTTTCCATTAGCCTTTTTTTATGATACAATATGGGTATGATTTTAATGAAATTAGCATCTATTTTATTATTGATACTGACCTTAGTCGTCTGCATTATCCTAACCAAACTTTTTAGATTAAAAAAACTAGGACGAAACTTTGCGGATTTGGCTTTTCCAGTCTTGGTATTTGAGTATTACTTGATTACAGCTAAAACCTTTACCCATAATTTCCTCCCTAGACTGGGGCTAGCCCTCTCGTTCCTAGCCATTATTCTCGTCTTTTTCTTCCTTTTGAAAAAACGCAGCTTTTACTATCCTAAATTCATCAAATTCTTCTGGCGTGCAGGATTCTTATTAACCCTTATCATGTATATAGAAATGATTGTTGAATTGTTCTTAATGAAATAGTCGAATCCCTAAGCATTTTTTTCTAGGGATTTTTGCTTTCTCTACAAAATAGTATAGACAATAACACTATACAATTTTATACAAAGAAAAGAGTCTGAGACAATAGTCTCTTATCTCCAAAAAAAGCAACGGATTTGCCGTTGCTTTTTTGCATGGTTGCGATAGTCTTGGTAAAATAGAATTGCTTAATAAACCATTTAGAAAGGCTATCCCATGCATATTCACTATAACACAAATCAAACAACTTTACCACTAGAAATCAGTTCCTTCTTGCCACAAGACCATCTCGTCTTTACTATTGAAAAAGTGGTGAATACCTTGGAGGATTATCACTTCCACGCCTTCTATCATGCCTTTGGTCGCCCGTCTTATCACCCAAAAATGCTTGTATCTGCTCTTCTATTTGCCTATTCACAAGGGATTTTCTCTGGGCGAAAAATTGAAAAAATGATGATTGAAAATCTGGCTATGCAATACCTAACAGGGCAGTTGGTTGTCAGCTATCGCACCATCAATCGTTTTCGAGTCGCTGAAGGGATGGAAGACCTTATTCGTGATCTTTTCATCGACCTCAATCTTCGTTTAAAAATGGAAGAGTTAGTGACCTTAGATTGTCTGTTTATTGACGGAACTAAGATTGAAGCCAATGCCAACAAGTATAGTTTTGTGTGGAAGAAAACGACAGAGAAATTCTCCGCCAAACTTCAAGAACAGATACAGGTCTATTTTCAAGAAGAAATCACTCCCCTTCTGATTAAATATGCCATGTTTGACAAGGAACAAAAGAGAGGGTATAAACAGTCAGCTAGAAACTTAGCGAATTGGCACTATGATAACAAGGAGGATAGCTACACACATCCTGATGGCTGGTGCTATCGTTTTCACCATATCAAACATCAGAAAACACAGACAGACTTGCAACAGGAAATCAAGGTTTACTACGCCGACGAACCTGAATCAGCCCCTCAAAAGGGACTGTATATGAACGAAGGCTATCAAAACTTGAAAGTTAAAGAATGTCAGGCGCTTTTATCTCCCCAAGGTAGACAGATTTTCGCTCAACGCAAGATTGATGTGGAACCTGTCTTTGGGCAGATAAAGGCTTGTTTGGGTTACAAGAGATGTAATCTGAGAGGGATGCGTCAAGTGAGAATTGACATGGGATTGGTACTTATGGCCAATAACCTCCTAAAACATAGTGAAATGAAATAAGAACAGGACAAATCGATAAGGACAGTCAAATTGATTTCTAACAATGTTTTAGAAGTAGAAGTGTACTATTCTAGTTTCAATCTACTATACAATAAGAGAACGACTCAAAATTAAAAAGCTAGAGTTCCGCAATTGGAAATATCTAGCTTTTTTGTGGTTGAGAACTATTTTGTCTCAGGCTCTTTATCTTCTATTTAGGACAAGAGTTTTTCTTTGGTCTTTAATGATAAAGAAGGTATCAAAATTTCTAGTCTTCTTTTTTACCTTTAGTAACTACTAATCCTGCACTCAAACCTAGAAGAGCTAAACCTGCTGCTACTGCTGCTTGGCTTGCCGCACTACCTGTATTTGGTAACTGGGCTTTATTAGTTTGACTAGCTTCACTTGAATCAATTGGTTTTGTATCTGCTTTTTCTGACACTTGTGGTTTTTTAGCTTCTTGAGCTACTGGTTTGGTTCCAACCAAGATGATGCGGTCTGTCGGAGCTTCTACCACTTCACGGAGTTTTTCTTCCTTACTTCCATCAGGATTAATCGCTGTAAAGATACGTTCTTTACCAGTTTTTCCTTCTTGTTCTACACGAGTTTCACCTAGATACAGTGTTGAATCTTTTTTCTCAACTGTCTTGTATGCCAAATCTTTTTCAACAAATTCGAGTTTTGGAAAATCTTCTTGTACAGCAGCAACTGTCTTCTCAGAAACTGGTTTTTCCTTAGTCAACTGGATACGGTATTCCTTGACTTGTTTTCCACTTTCTGAAACGAGGCGAACAAGTACTGGAAGACTATCTTCTCCACTATCTACCACAGTCGAAGCTACTTGATTGTTTTCTTCAACTGAGACTTTTGGCCGTTGACCTTTATAGGTGATTTGGTAGTCTTGACGATCTTCAGCGAAATCAGCAAGTTCTTTTCCATCTACAAGAATCTTCGATTGAGTGCTTTCTTGAGGCAATTCGCTTGGTGCAAGGAAGGTCAGCTCAATCATCGCAACACCGCTCTTATCTGCTTTACGCTCCATACGCCATCTCATAACTTTGGCTTTGATAGCTTTAAATGTTACGTTGATTTCATCACCAGCTGCAATGTCTTTATCCGCACGATAAGGCACAGCTTCCCAATTTTCTGGATTGTTAAATGGATGTCCAGATTCGTAGGCTTGGTAGTTTGAATAGTAGATAGGCACTTCAAAGTCTGGGCCGACATAACGTTCCAAAACAAGTTTAGATGGTGCATCTGTACCACTATCTACAAAGAACTGAACTTTTCCTTGTGCAACAGTCCGTTCTACAATCTTACCATTTTCACGGAAGATTACGCCTGCTGATACTTCTGGATTGGTAGACGGTCTTGCAGACCAGTTTGTCCAACGACGATTTTCTGAATGATCTCCGTCATTGAGATAATCCACACGGTCATGGGAGTTTCTATCAATATCGTTAGTGGCTGAAGCAAAGGCCTGGTTACTGTTTTCATCATACTCTGGGTTATCTGAAAGAGCTTCGCCTAGCTTGTCTGTCACTCGTACAGTGAACTCAGCAACAAGATCACTACCAAGGACATGGCCTCGAACGGTAAATTGACCTGCTTTTGTCAGATTTTCTGCTGGAACTTCTTCCCATTCAACTGACAAATCTTTTGTTTCGTAGCCGTCTTTACCTGTGAAGTAAACTGGAACCTTAGTCGGCAATTCAAGTGCTTGACCTACTTGTAGCAAGCGAGCTTGTTTAACCGCAGCAACTGGTTTATGAGAAAGTAAGTTCTTATCCTTAGTGAAGTGCAGACGGTATTCTCCTAAGATGTCGCCATTTTCAGCTTTCGCGATGACACGAACCGGCTCACCTTCACGAACGCTTGGAACGACGGTAGCGAGGCCATTGTTGCTAACACTTGCTGTGACTGCCGTAACTTTTCCATCTACAGACTCAAGGTAGTAGTCTGTCAAATCAGGGTTGAAGTTTGCTAAGTCTTTACCGTCAACTTGGATTCTTGTTTGTCCTTGCTTGGCTGCCGCAACTTGTTTCGCAAAGATTTGTACCTCTGTGATAGACGTTCCTAGTTTGTTGTCTGCTCTCACCATGCGAATACGAACAGCATAGGTTTCAACTTTATCAAAGCTAAAGTGGTTCATTTCTCCAGCCTTGAGTTGAGCAGGGGCTTTTAGATTAGTAACTGGTTTCCAGTTGGCAGAATCATTAAAGACATGGTCCTCATTACCAACAAAACTAGGGTTTTTAGGAGCTGTTGGGACAGTCTTACCAACATAATACTCAATCACATAAGACTTCGGTGCACCAACTCCATGGTCTTCATGGAAGCCAACGCTTAAGTTATCAACTGAACGTTTGCTCAAAATACCTGAATCTCCGAATAGGACACCGACTGAAGCTTCTGGATTAGTACGATTCCAGTTTGTCCAACGATTGGCTGGTTGGTTATTGTAGGAAATGAGCTTGTCATTAACATTTGAAACTGGGTCGCTTGGATTTGAATCTGAAGCAAAGGCAAGTGGCAATTCTGAACCGGTCCATTGGTCAGAAATGTTTGCACCTTGCTCAGTTTGAGCAGATACGCGAACATGAAGTTTAGTTGTTAATTGAGTACCTTCTAAGCGACCATTAACTGTAAAGACACCTTCCTTAGCGTATTGCTCTGGACGAATCGCATCCCATGCAACCTTAGCTGATGAAACGTGACCATTTGAATCATATGTCCGAACACTTTCTGGTAATTGTGGTGCTTCTGCGATTGGAGTTGTCACACTGACTTCTTCAACTGAAACGATACCTTCTACAGAGACTTTTGCACGCGCTTCAAGGTCAATTCCTTCAACTTTACCTAGTACTTCAAATATTTGATAGGAGTCTAGTTTTTCTTTCGGAATAGCTTGCCAAGTGACTTTATGAGTTTTAGGGAAACCTTTGTCATACTCAACTGTTACTGTTGCTGGAAGACTTGGTTCCTGATGCAAATCTGTGACTACATTTACAGGACGGATAGATTGCGCAATCTTCTTCTCAGTATTGGCCTGGATAGTGAGATCAACTTGGCCTTTAGCTCCCTCGTATTCCGCTTTGAGAGTGACTGCTCCTGGCTTATGTAACTCAAGCATTCCTTTACGAATTGCGACTTCCCCTTCACCACTTGTAGAGAAGGTTACTTTATCAGCTGGTAATACAGCTTGCGTTCCATCTTGATAGTGAGCTCGAACCGACAATTTGACAGTTTGGTCTTCTTTGAGACTGTCAGCTTTTTCCACTTGCAAGCTCAAGTGAGCAATTTTTGGTGCTTCTTCAAGGAATTGAATTGCATAGGTTTGAAGAGGGCCACCATCTTTAGGCTGAATAAAGATGCTCGCACGCATGCCGTTTGCTGCGCTTGCTTGAAGAACTGTCACATCAGCATTTTCAGCACTTGCTGTGACTTCTGGCAGTTGGGCACCATAAGATAGAGTACGATATTGCATTGGTTGTCGACTAGTAAGACCTGTTACTGCCTCACCTCCAACAGTAACAGTTGGCACTACAGGTGCTGCAGCATTTCCTTCTTCTACCACAAGGGTTGCATGAATTGGTTGACCTTCTAAATAACCGGTCGCTTGAATACGAGAACCTGGAATTGCTAACTTAACTTTATCTTCTTCGGCAATCTCCCACTTGTCCACTTCATACTCTTGTACACTTCCATCAGTCACAACATAGGAAACAGATTTGTCTACAGAATTCAAGTTAGTATTTGGAGCAATACGTTTAACTGTTGGTAATTCTTTCGCAATTGCTAGAACCTCGACATGAGCCTCTACCTCACGTCCATTTGCTGTACCTTTAACAGTCACAACTCCTGCTTGACTAACATCGACTTGAGACCAAGTTACTGGAAGTTTTTCACGACTACCGTCGCTGTATACAAAACCTACTGTTTTCGGCATTTTTGGTTCTTTACCAATTAATGTACGAACTCTTGCTACTTCTGTCCCCAAAACAGTCTTCTCTTGTCCTTCTTTCTTACCAGTAAAGACGGTAACTTGGTCCGATTTCAAGAGATCTGAGTGGGCAGTCAGAGTGAATTTACCTGCTTGTTCAGTTGATTTAACGATGGCAACCCCTTTACCGTTAAAGGCTCTACGGATCCATGAACCATCTGCTTGCGCCTTATAGCGTTCTCGGCTGGCTTGTTCCCCATTATCGACACCGACTAGTTGACCTTGTCCATGCAATTGGAAACGAACCAAATTATTGGCAGTTGGTACAACATTTCCTTCACTGTCTACGATTTCGTAGTAGATGTAAGTCAAGTCTTTTCCATCTGCGGCGATGGCGTGTTCTTCCTTGACGAGGCGAACTCCTGCTGGTTGCCCTGCAGTGGTAATCTTGTCACGTGCAATTTCTTTTCCAGCTTCATCGCGAGCTACAGCTTCCAAGGTACCTGGTTGGTAAGCAACCTTCCACTCAAGATAGAGTTCCTTAGCATTCGCACCTTCTTGGTAGGTACGACCATCGCTGGTTTGTTTTTTGTTGAAGGTCTTAAGACCAAGAGATTTTCCATTCAAGAACAATTCTACACTAGAAGCATTCGAATAAGCACGAACTGGAATCTTACCTTCTGAGTCAGCTACTTTGGATGCTAATTCTTTGTTTTCCCAGTTCCAGTGAGGAAGAAGGTGTACCATCGGTTTCTTCTTAACAGAAACCCATTGGCTTTGGTAGAGATAGAAGTCATGTTTTGGAATGCCGGCTGTATCTACGATACCAAAGTAAGAGCTCTTAACAGGAGTTTGATTTTGGTTGTGCCATGGTGTAGGTTCACCAATATAGTCCGTACCTGTCCAGATAAACTGTCCAGCATAGCCAGCGTTGTCACGGTCAAAAGTCCATGAAGCGGTTGCTGTTTTCCCCCAACCCACACGATCATTCCCATAGTCAGACTGTTCATAATGACGCTCAGGTCCATTGCTATGTTTCAATTCACGTTCAGGGCGATAGTAACTTCCACGTGTACGGGTAGCTGAAGATGTTTCTGATCCATAAATCAACCATTTTGGATGCTTAGCTCTAAGGGCTTTGTAATTATCTTCAGAATAGTTAAATCCAACAGCATCGAGTTCATCAGCAATTTTCTCATGCCCTCCGCTACCATTACCGAAACGGAATTTATCTGCTCCCATGGTAACATAGCGAGTCTTATCAACATCCTTGATAACCTTGACCAAACGTTTAACAGTTGCTAAAGAGTGGGCATCACCATTAGCTTCACCTATTTCATTACCAATTGACCACATGAAGATAGCAGGGTTGTTTTTGCCTCTTTCGACCATGGTACGTAGGTCAAAATCAGACCATTTTTCACTTTTTCGAGCTTCTGGGTGAGTGGCATCTTTTTCAAAGAAACGTCCATAGTCATAAGGTTTCTTGCCACCATACCAAGTATCAAAGGCCTCTTCCTGAACGAGTAAACCTAGTTCTGCTGCGATTTGCAAGGTTTGCTCACTAGCAGGGTTGTGGGTTGTACGGATGGAGTTAACTCCCATCTCCTTCATTTGTTTGAGACGACGGTATTCTGCTTTATAGTTTTCTTCTGCTCCAAGCGCCCCATGGTCGTGGTGCAAGGATACTCCATGGAATTTAATACGTTCACCATTCAAAGAGAAACCTTCATTTGGAGTCCAGTGATAGTAACGGTAACCAAACAAATCCTTCTTAGCATCAACCAATTGACCGTCACGGTAAACACGCGTAATCAATTCGTACAAGGCAGGTTTGTCATTTAAAACGGTCCAGAGTTTTGGTCTTTCAACTTCTAAAATCGCATCTAGGCTTGTTGATTCATGTGCTTTTAAGGTACGACTCTCTGTACGTACTAGACCTGTCACAGCCTGACCACCACGTTCAACGATTTGATATTCTGCTACAAGTTCATGGTCTTTGTCGTCCGTATTGACGATTTTGCTGGTCACATGAGTTTCAACCTTGCCATGTTGTTGTTCTTCAAGTTTTGGTGTTAAAATAGTTGTCCCATTTTTCTCAACATGCACCTTATCTGTCACTTGTAAAGTCACATCACGATAGATACCACTTCCTGAATACCAACGGCTACTTGGCTGTTTGTTGACTGCATGGACAGCAATCACATTCTCACGACCATCTTTGTTCAAATAGTTAGTGATATCATATGAAAATTGGTTATAACCATTTGGATAATGCCCCACTAACTGACCATTGACATAAACTTGAGAATCCATGTAGACGCCATCAAAAGTAAGGCGAACATTTTTCTTGAGGTCTTTTTCATCTAGTTTGAAAGTCTTGCGATACCAAGCTTCCCCACCGTTAAGCTGTCCACCTTCATTTTGTGCAGGAGATTCATGATCGAAATCGTTAAAAATACTCCAGTCATACGGTAAATCCAATTTTTTCCACGTAGATACATCTGCATCCGGTTTAATGACTTCCTTAGAATTTGCATTGAGTTTAAAGTGCCAATTTTGATTAAAATCCACTTTCCTGTCTTCAATCATTTGATTCACTTCTTCATTTGTTACAGCTTTAGCATCTTCCCTAAGCGGTTTTTCTTGACTTGAAGCTTGTGATTCTATCCTTGGAGCTTTTTCTTCCGGTTTAGCAGACACTTTTTCCTCTTTTGGAGTTACGGCTTCATCTTCTTTCTTCTCAGATGCAATAGCCTCAGTTGAACTAGATTCACTTTGTTCTGTCCTTTCAACTACATTTTTAGTTTCCAAAGCTTTATCAGCCTTTTCTTCTACTATCGTTTTTTCCTCTTTAGGTTTCTCAGCAGTATGAGTAATAAGTGTTTCATCCGCATAAACTACAGATTCTCCAGCTATATTTCCTCCTAATAGAACTGCACAAGTCCCAATCATTACTGAGCAAGCTCCCACAGCAAACTTACGAATGCTATAAACTCTTTTCCGATTCCAATGGCCTTTCCCCATAAAACCCTCCTTATATTATATTTAGTGCAGTTAGCTACTGCCAAAGCCCAAGTGGTATACATTGTATGACAACCTAGTTTCAACAATTTACACTCTGCGAAAATCCAATTCAAACTTCGTCAGCGTCGCCTTGCCGTATGTATGGTTACTGACTTCGTCAGTTTCATCTACAACCTCAAAACTGTGTTTTGAGCTGACTTCGTCAGTTTCATCTACAACCTCAAAACTGTGTT
>NZ_VMLH01000008.1:18951-44165 GCF_013276595.1 Streptococcus sp. 10824 | reverse complement strand
TTTGATTTTCGAAGAGTATTAGAAGATTTTTTCATCATAAAAGACATATTATCAAGATTTTTCAAGACTTGACAATATGCCTTTCTCTAACTTTAAAGATTTTTTCCCAATCTTTATTATTCTACTCGCTAAATCTTAAAAAATAACCATCAGGATCCAAAATCGCAAATTCATGAGGGTAAATAAAGCTATCTCCCACTCGAAATTCTCTTTTAGTCAAAGGACGATGAATAGGATAGTTAGCTTCCAGCAGTTTTTGGTGGAGCTGAGGAACATCTGTAATGCCAAAGGAAATATTGACACCGCGCCCGAATGGATAGGTCAGCTGAGCTAATTCTTCTGCGCTGCCTTCTTCTAGCATAAGTTGGCAGTCTTCAAGCGAGAGGAAGAGAAATTTCTCCTCTGGACGCTCGTATTCGACAGAGAATCCTAGCAGGTTGCAGTAGAAGTGGCGTGATTTTTCGATGTCAGATACTACAAGTTCAGGAATGACAGCTTGATAGTCCATTCGTTTTCTCCTTAGAGTTCAATCTCCATGACAATGGGTGTATGGTCTTGGCGAGCACCTGAGTCAATCATATCAGATTTAGTGACCTTGTCAGTGATACGGTTACTTGTGAGCCAGTAGTCGATTCTCCAGCCTGTATTGTTGATTTTAGAAGTTTTGCTGCGTTGTGCCCACCAAGTGTAGCGTTCAGGAACATCGCCGTGAACATGGCGGAAGGTGTCTGTAAATCCAGTTGCCAAAAGGTTGGTAAATCCAGCACGTTCCTCGTCGGTAAATCCTGGTGAACGGCGGTTGCTAGCAGGATTTGCAAGGTCGATTTCATTATGGGCAACGTTGTAATCACCGGTCGCAAGAACTGGTTTTTCTTTGTCTAGTTCAGCCAAGTACTCAGCATATTTGACATCCCAGACTTGGCGTTCTTCCAAGCGTTTGAGACCATCACCAGCATTTGGTGTGTAAACCTGGGTCACGAAAAATTTATCAAATTCCAAAGTGATGATGCGGCCTTCCAAGTCCATGGTAGAAGGGGCACCGATTTCTGGGAAAGTGACAGTAGGTGTGAGTTCTTTCTTATAGAGGAACATAGTACCAGCATAGCCTTTGCGGGCAGGTTCTTGAGAAGAGCGCCACGTGTTTTCGTAGCCTGGGAAGAGTTCTTCTAAAATTTCCAAGTGTTTCTTTGTAGGCCCTTTGGCAGAAAGCTTGGTTTCTTGGATAGCGATAATATCAGCATTTTCAGCGACCAAGGTTTGTAGGACTTCTTGGGACAATTTGGCACGAGCTGAATCACTAGTTAGGGCAGCGTTTAGGGAATCAATATTCCATGAGATAAGTTTCATAAAGTTACCTTTTTCATTCAGATTATAGATTTTATTATACCAAAAAAAGGTCTATTTCCCCAACGTATGGTTTGAAAAATCACTCTTTAGACTTTATCCTGAGAAAATAAAAATTCCCTAAACTATTTAGAAAAAAATCTAAATAGCTCTTGTGTTTAGAATAGAAAGGTGTATAATGTTATTTAGAAAAATATCTAAATAGAAAGTGAAGTTACATATATGTCAAATAAGAGAACAATCCTTCTTTTTGTGGTCTTGGCTTATGCCCTTGCTTGGATAATATGGTTGGCACTATGGATAGGTGGTGTTGGTCTAAATTCTCCATGGAGTCAACTTGCTAGTATTGTAGCCATGTGGATGCCTGCGCTTGCAGTCTTTCTCTTAGGGAAAATCACGAATCAACCTAGTGGAATCAAATCTAAATTAGCCGTGAATCTCAAGAGGAACTGGCGCTTTTACTTACTAGCTATCTGGTTACCAGCAGTTATCAGTTTTTTAGGAGCGGGACTTTATTTTCTTGTATTTCCTAGCAATTTCAGCCTTGGTTTTGAATCTATTCAAGCTATTTTACAAGAAAAAGGTGTCTCTCAATCAGCCATTCCCTTATCTTTCTTGGCTTTGATTCAAATCCTAGCTAGTTTGACTTACGCTCCTTTTCTTAATAGTTTCTTTGCATTAGGGGAGGAAATTGGTTGGCGTGGCTATCTTTACCCAGTGCTAAGAGGACGCTTTTCAAGAGTCCAGACTCATGTCTTGCTTGGTCTCATTTGGAGTCTTTGGCATCTACCAATCAATTTGCAAGGCTATAATTATGGACTATCTTATTTTTCTTATCCCGTTTTAGGAGTTGTCGCCATGTTTCTATTTTGTTTTAGCCTAGGAATATTGTTAAGCTGGTTGTTGGAAAAGACAGGTTCTATCTGGGCTTCTGCCCTATTTCATGGGGCAATCAATGCAACTGCAGGTATTGGGTTACTCTTTCAATTACCAGGAGAAAAAGTTTCAAGCCTCTTGATTTTAGGCCCATCACCGACAGGAATACTATCAGTTCTACCTTGCTTAGTCCTAGCCCTGCTAATATTACAAAGGGAAAGGAGTCATTATGAGTTTTGCAAATAGTTTTAAAGCCTTATCTCATCCAGTTAGGAGAGAGATTTTAAATTTACTCAAAGCGGGTAGATTATCTGCAGGAGAAATTGCCAGTCAATTCGAGTTGACTAGTGCAACTATTTCACACCATCTCACGATTTTGAAAGCAGCAGATTTGATTCATGAAATGAGAGAGAAAAACTTTATTTACTATGAGTTAAATACATCGGTTTTAGAGGATATAATGGTTTGGTTAGCAGATCTGAAAGGAGATCATTTTGATGAAGATAAAAATCAATAAGAAATTGCTATTATTTACGAGCATTCTCATCCTACTACCTTCCCTTGTAGGTTGTGTTTTCTGGAATCAATTACCAGAGGAGATACCCACTCATTTTAATCTACTGGGTCAAGCAGATGGCTACAATCATAAAATGTCTGCTATCTTTGGATTACCGACTCTCATGCTTTTGATGCATTGGGTGCTTCTATTTTTAATGATTAAGGATCCTAAATCTAGCAATATCAGTTCAAAAATACAAGTTTTGATTTACTGGATTATTCCTTTTATATCTTGTCTATTAATGATTTCTATCTTCGGAGAATCTTTGGGTTATTCTATGATGAGTGGGCTACTAGCTCAGATTTTTATGGGAGTCGTGATGATCGTAATTGGAAATTATCTACCAAAAACACACCGAAATTATATAATCGGTATTCGACTTCCGTGGACCTTGGAGAGTGATAAAAACTGGAGAAAAACACATCGATTAGCTGGAAAAATTTGGGTATTAGGAGGATTGTTATTGTTTCTAAATTCCTTTGTGCAACTATATGTTTACTGGGTATTCTTCTTGACACTTTTCTTTGTAGTGATAATTCCTAGTGTCTATTCTTATCAATTATCAAAATTAGAATCTTGAAACAGGTATTTGAGTCATTAGTTAGAGAAGTTGGTCTGATAAGTCTATTTCCCCAACGTATGGTTTGAAAAATCATCCTCTTTTGTTTATAATTAAGAATGATTTTATGAAAGGGAGTGAAAATACATGAAATTCTACTCTTATGACTATGTACTCAGCCAAATCGGTCAGCAAAATGGTATCATGGTTGGCTTTGGGATTGTGCTCCTAGCTATCACAGGATTTTTTGCCTTCAAGGCGTATCGTGATAAAAAAGGTGACTAGATTTTGTGAATTGGTCATGATTTTTGTCTTGACTTTGATGGCCATGCTTTTGGTGACAATCTCAAAATATCAGACCAATTAAGCCTCTAACAACCAATTTCAAACTTCATTTCATAGAGGTTGTTTCTAAAGACTTGGGAGTGGATAAATCAGAAGTTTACGTCAATACTTCTGCAGTTACTGATGGAGAACTTGTCAAGGTCGGTTCAGATTTCTACCACGCCATGAACGAGAGCGAATTAGATAAGTATCTTTTAAAGAAATTAGAATTGCATCAAACAGACGTTATTGAATTGGTGAAGGTAAACAAGTGACACTCAACTGTATGGAAATTGTAATCGAACTGGCCTTGGGGCTCTTCTCACTTGTTTTGTTATCAATGTGACAGGAAAGGGGAACTTAGCACCTAACTCTGCGACAGATTAAATTCAGAATTATGTTCTCTGTGCTATCATTGGTGGGGTGATTTACAATAGTTCTATCAGCATTTTGCAGTACGAGGTGATTTTACTGATGTGGACTATTTTGGTTTTGACCCTCAAGTGGCTTCATAATATTCGTTTTGTGAAATGTTTGATTGATGGTAAGCCAACTCTCCTCATCAAACATGAGAAGATTGACCTAGAAGCCTGTCGTTCGGTTGATTTGTTTGGGGTGGATGTAACCCTCAAACTTCGTAGCCAAGGGATTTTCCAGATGAAGCAAGTTGAACGAGCTGTGCAGGAGCAAAATGACCAACTCATCGTGATCCAAATGGGAGATGAAAATCCTAAGTATCTAATTGTGACTGATGGTGTGATCCAAGTAGAAGTCTTGGAATCGCTTGGCTGTAGCGAAGAGTGGTTGATTGATAATCTCGGCAAACAAGGGCATGACAATGTAGCCAATATCTTTATCGCTGAGTATGACAAAGGTGACGTTACAGTTGTAACCTATGAATAAGAAAAACCTGGGGTCGGGGTCTCAGGTTTCCATTTGGAACTAGAAAGGAATTTTATGTCCATTATTCAAAAACTCTGGTGGTTTTTTAAGCTAGAAAAACGCCGTTATCTAGTCGGAATTGTGGCCTTGGTCTTGGTTTCTGTCCTTAACCTCATTCCCCCAATGGTCATGGGGCGAATCATTGATGCTATCACATCGGGGCAATTAATTCAGAATGAACTACTTATTTACCTATTTTACTTGCTTCTTGCGGCCTTTGGTATGTACTATCTGCGCTATGTTTGGCGTATGTATATTCTTGGGACATCCTACCGTCTGGGGCAGATTATGAGGTCTCGCTTGTTTGAGCATTTTACAAAGATGTCTCCAGCCTTTTATCAAACCTATCGGACGGGGGACTTGATGGCACACGCAACCAATGATATCAATTCTTTGACGAGTCTTGCAGGTGGTGGTGTTATATCTGCGGTGGATGCCTCTATTACAGCTTTAGTGACTTTGCTGACCATGCTCTTTAGCATTTCCTGGCAGATGACTCTAGTTGCAATTTTGCCCCTGCCTTTTATGGCATATGCGACCAGTCGTTTGGGAAGAAAGACTCATAAGGTCTTTGGAGAGTCACAGGATGCCTTTTCTGAACTCAATAACAAGGTTCAGGAGTCTGTATCAGGTATCAAAGTGACCAAGTCTTTTGGTTATCAGGCAGATGAGCTGGAGTCCTTTCAGGCAGTCAATGAATTAACCTTCCAAAAGAATCTCCAAACCATGAAATACGATAGACTCTTTGACCCAATGGTTCTCTTGTTTGTTGGATTATCCTATGTTTTAACACTCTTAGTCGGCTCTTTGATGGTTCGGGAGGGGCAGATTACAGTTGGAAATTTGGTCACTTTTATTAGTTATTTGGATATGATGGTCTGGCCTCTCATGGCTATTGGTTTCCTCTTTAATATCACTCAGCGAGGAAAGGTTTCTTACCAGCGGATTGAGAATCTTTTGTCTCAGGAATCATCTGTAAAAGACTCCGAGTTTCCTCTGGATGGTATTGAAAACGGGCGCTTGGAGTATGCTATTGATAACTTTGCTTTTGAAAACGAGGAAACGCTGACCAATATTCACTTTAGTTTGGAAAAAGGGCAAACCCTGGGCTTGGTTGGGCAGACAGGCTCTGGGAAAACATCCTTGATTAAACTCCTCTTGCGTGAGTACGATGTGGATAAGGGAGCTATTTATCTAAATGGTCACGATATTAGGGATTATCGTTTGACAGACCTTCGCAGTCTCATGGGCTACGTCCCTCAGGATCAGTTCCTCTTTGCGACTTCGATTTTAGACAATATTCGCTTTGGCAATCCTAACTTGCCCATTTCAGCGGTCGAGGAAGCGACTAAGCTAGCTCAAGTTTACCAAGACATTGTAGCCATGTCACAGGGATTTGATACGTTGATTGGTGAAAAGGGAGTCAGTCTTTCTGGTGGGCAAAAGCAGCGTCTGGCTATGAGTCGGGCTATGATTTTAGACCCTGATATCTTGATTTTGGATGATTCTTTGTCGGCCGTGGATGCCAAGACAGAGTATGCGATTATCGACAACCTTAAGGAGACGCGAAAGGACAAGACAACCATTATTACGGCTCATCGCCTCAGTGCAGTTGTCCATGCAGATTTGATTTTAGTCCTGCAAAATGGTCAAATCATCGAACGAGGCAGGCACGAAGACTTGCTAGCTTTGGATGGCTGGTATGCCCAAACCTACCAGTCTCAGCAGCTGGAAATGAAGGGAGAAGAAGATGCAGAATAAACAAGAACAATGGGCTGTATTGAAGCGCTTGATATCTTATCTCAAGCCTTATGGTCTTCTGACCTTTTTGGCACTCAGCTTTCTCCTAGCGACTACGGTCATTAAAAGTGTCATTCCCCTTGTGGCTTCCCACTTTATCGACCAGTATCTCAGCAATCTCAATCAACTCGCTGTGACAGTGTTGCTGGCCTACTATGGTCTCTATATCCTGCAAACTCTGGTTCAGTATGTCGGAAATCTTCTCTTTGTACGGGTGTCTTACAGTATTGTGAGGGATATTCGTCGCGATGCCTTTGCCAATATGGAGAAGCTAGGCATGTCTTATTTTGACAAGACGCCAGCAGGCTCTATCGTCTCTCGTTTGACTAATGATACCGAGACAATCAGTGATATGTTTTCGGGGATTTTATCCAGTTTTATCTCAGCAATTTTTATCTTTTTGACAACCCTTTATACCATGTTGGTGTTGGATTTTCGTTTGACAGCATTAGTCCTGCTCTTTCTCCCTTTGATTTTCCTTTTGGTCAATCTCTATCGTAAAAAATCAGTCAAGATTATCGAGAAAACCAGAAGTCTCTTGTCAGATATCAATAGTAAGCTGGCAGAAAATATCGAAGGAATTAGGATTATCCAGGTCTTTAATCAAGAAAAGCGCCAGCAGGCAGAATTTGATGAGATTAACCAAGAACACTTGGTCTATGCCAACCGCTCTGTAGCCTTTGATGCCCTCTTGTTGCGCCCTGCTATGAGTTTGTTGAAACTCCTAGGTTATACTGTCTTAATGGCCTATTTTGGCTACCGTGGTCTTTCTATCGGGATAACGGTCGGGACTATGTATGCTTTTATCCAGTACATCAATCGTCTCTTTGATCCTCTGATTGAAGTAACGCAAAACTTTTCAACCCTGCAAACGTCTATGGTGTCTGCAGGCCGTGTCTTTGCCTTGATTGACGAGGCAACCTATGAGCCTCTTCAAGAAAATAGTCAGGTTGAGGTTGAAGAAGGCAATATTCGTTTTGAACATGTGTGTTTCTCATATGATGGCAAACATCCTATTCTGGATGATATTTCTTTTTCGGTCAACAAGGGTGAAACCATTGCCTTTGTAGGTCATACAGGTTCGGGGAAATCTTCGATTATAAATGTCCTCATGCGCTTTTATGAATTCCAGTCAGGGAGAGTTCTCTTGGATGATGTGGATATCAGGGATTTCAGTCAAGAAGAGCTGAGAAAAAACATCGGTTTGGTCTTACAGGAACCCTTCCTCTATCATGGAACTATTAAGTCCAATATCGCCATGTACCAAGAAATCAGTGATGAGCAGGTTCAGGCTGCGGCAGCCTTTGTGGATGCAGATTCCTTTATTCAAGAACTTCCTCAGGGGTACGACTCCCCTGTTTCCGAGCGTGGTTCGAGCTTCTCTACTGGGCAGCGCCAGCTTCTTGCCTTTGCTAGAACAGTCGCCAGCCAGCCTAAAATCCTGATTTTGGATGAAGCGACAGCCAATATTGACTCTGAAACAGAAAGCTTGGTTCAAGCTTCTCTGGCGAAGATGAGACAGGGCCGAACAACTATTGCTATCGCTCACCGCCTTTCTACTATTCAAGACGCCAACTGCATCTATGTCTTGGATAAGGGACGCATTATCGAGAGTGGAACCCATGAGGAACTCTTGACTCTGGGAGGAACCTATCACAAGATGTATAGTTTGCAGGCAGGGGCCATGGCCTATACTCTTTGAAAATCTCTTTAAACCATGTCAGCTTTATCTGCAATCTCAAAGCTGTACTTTGATTTTCATTGAGTACTAGAAGGAAATCCTTCAAATTACAGATTTCTTTCACCGCCTTTTCCATTTTGTGGTATAATGAAAAATGTTGACAAATAGTATAATAAAAACAAAGGAGAACAGCATGCTGAAATGGGAAGACTTGCCTGTGGAAATGAAATCAAGCGAGGTTGAGTCTTACTACCAGCTTGTCTCTAAAAGGAAGGGTTCGCTGATTTTCAAACGTTGCTTGGACTGGGTTTTGGCCTTGGGCTTACTGGTTCTGACCTCTCCCATCTTTCTCATCTTGAGCATTTGGATCAAGTTGGATAGTAAGGGGCCAGTGATTTACAAGCAAGAGCGGGTGACCCAGTACAACCGTCGGTTCAAGATTTGGAAGTTCCGTACCATGGTGACGGATGCGGATAAAAAAGGAAGTCTAGTGACTTCTGCTAACGATAGCCGTATTACCAAGGTTGGAAATTTCATCCGCCGTGTCCGTTTGGACGAACTGCCTCAGTTGGTCAATGTCCTGAAAGGCGAAATGTCTTTTGTTGGTACGCGACCTGAAGTGCCACGTTACACAGAGCAGTATAGCCCTGAAATGATGGCGACCTTGCTCTTGCCAGCAGGAATTACCTCTCCAACCAGCATCAACTACAAGGATGAGGACACCATCATCAGTCAAATGACGGAGAAAGGTCTATCAGTTGACCAAGCCTACGTTGAACACGTCCTTCCTGAAAAGATGCGCTATAACCTCGACTATCTCCGAGAATTTAGTTTTCTTGGAGACATCAAAATCATGTTTCAAACCGTGTTTGAAGTGCTAAAATAAAGTAGTCATAAGAAAATGAGTACAGATAAAAGGAGCAAATCAATGCCAAATTACAATATTCCATTTTCACCTCCCGATATTACAGAAGCAGAAATTGCTGAAGTAGCGGATACTCTTCGTTCTGGTTGGATTACAACAGGTCCTAAGACAAAAGAACTAGAGCGTCGCTTGTCTCAATACACACAGACGCCTAAGACTGTCTGCCTCAACTCTGCGACTGCCGCTCTTGAGTTGATTTTGCGTGTTTTGGAAGTGGGGCCTGGTGATGAAGTCATCGTTCCAGCCATGACTTACACAGCTTCATGTAGTGTCATCACGCACGTGGGAGCAACCCCTGTCATGGTGGATATCCAAGCAGATACGTTTGAGATGGACTATGATCTGCTGGAGCAAGCCATCACTGAGAAAACTAAGGTGATTATCCCAGTAGAACTTGCAGGGATTGTTTGCGACTATGACCGTTTGTTCCAAGTTGTGGAGAAAAAATGTGATCTCTTTACTGCGTCAAGCAAGTGGCAAAAAGCCTTTAACCGTATCGTGCTTGTCTCTGATAGTGCCCATGCTTTGGGATCAACATATAAAGGACAACCTGCTGGTTCTATCGCGGACTTTACTTCCTTCTCATTCCACGCCGTTAAGAACTTTACAACTTCGGAGGGTGGAAGTGCGACTTGGAAGGCCAATCCAGTGATTGATGACGAAGAGATGTACAAGGAATTCCAAATCCTTTCCCTTCACGGGCAAACTAAGGATGCTCTTGCCAAGATGCAATTGGGGTCATGGGAATACGATATCGTTACACCAGCCTATAAGTGCAACATGACCGATATCATGGCTTCACTTGGTTTGGTACAATTGGACCGCTATCCAAGTTTGTTGCAACGCCGTAAGGACATTGTGGACCGCTATGATAGTGGTTTTGCAGGTTCTCGCATCCATCCTTTGGCACACAAGACTGAAACTGTCGAATCTTCACGCCACCTCTACATCACCCGTGTAGAAGGAGCAAGCCTAGAAGAACGCAACCTCATCATCCAAGAATTGGCTAAAGCAGGAATTGCAAGTAATGTTCACTACAAACCGCTTCCTCTCTTGACAGCCTATAAGAATCTTGGATTTGATATGACGAACTATCCTAAGGCCTATGCCTTCTTTGAGAATGAAATTACCCTCCCTCTTCATACTAAATTAAGCGATGAAGAAGTAGACTATATCATTGAGACTTTCAAAACAGTTTCTGAAAAAGTGCTAACTTTATCAAAAAAATGACAAACTACAGTCAAGCGAAAGTGATCCTGTCCTTAAAAAGTCTAATTGAGTGTAAAAACTGTTGTTTTCAATTGATAATAGTTTACACCTGTAGTTGAGGCTCCTTTCTCCTCAGAGAGAGAATTTTTATAGGATTTTCCTTTCTTGTGGGAGTCCCGTGGTTTGAAATAAGATGTGAGCAATTTGGTGTAGCATTTAGAATCCTTACTAGACATCATTTAGAAAATCTAGTGTCTTGTTCTAGTTTTCAATTCACCCTATTTTTTGAAAGACGTGAGTTTCCATGAGTGAGATTGTGGAAACTCGCATCTTTTTTTGTTTTCAGAATATTGTTCAAAGTTTTGTGCCTGTCTTTCATGTTCTAGTCATTCTTTTGCATGATAGAATTTATAGCATGTTGATATTATAATAATACGAATATCCCATATGTTTAGTGATGCTTGCTATACATCATTAAATCTCCTGCGAGACAATCTATAAAACACTTGTCTACGATTACCTATATGCCCTATTCCAGTATTTTAGAAGCACTGCATCTATTTTTATCGAGGTTAAATCTAGCTTTTATATAAGGTCTATTTAAGAAATATATTGTAGTGTTTTAGTTTCAATCCGCCATATGAGCGATATTCAGGTAAATATCCCTGGCGAATGCTTGTATGACAAGGTATTTGTTCTTTCATTTATAATTTACAACATATCAATAAATTTAAATATAGTAAATGGGATATTTTATATTCAAGCTAAGAAAGATAGCATCACTTTTGAATGGAAGGCTAAAGAGCAAACTAGGAAGTTGGCCATAGATAGCTCAAAACCCTGCTTTGAGGTTGTAGATATAGTAAAATGAAATAAGAAAAGGACAAATCGATCAGGACAGTCAAATCGATTTCTAACAATGTTTTAGAAGTAGAGGTGTACTATTTTAGTTTCAGTCTACTATAGAACTGACCAAGTCAGTAACCTAGACTTAGGGCAAGGCGGCACTGACCTAGTTTGAAGAGATTTCCGAAGAGTATAAATTTTAATATTTTCTTGTGTTATTCCTTGACAATTCAATTTGGAAAATATATGATAAAGATAATGACAGCGGTGTCACTCTATCTATTTTAAGAAAAGTAATAATCAATTGTTAAAAAATAGTAAAAAAATTGGAGGTTCTGATGAAATATTTTGTTCCTAATGAGGTATTCAGTATTCGTAAATTAAAGGTGGGGACTTGCTCGGTACTATTGGCAATTTCAATTTTGGGAAGCCAAGGTATTTTAGCGGATGAAGTTGTTACTAGTTCTTCACCGATGGCTACAAAAGAGTCTTCTAATGCAATTACTAATGATTTAGATAATTCACCAACTGTTAATCAGAATCGTTCTGCTGAAATGATTGCCTCTAATTCAACCACTAATGGTTTAGATAATTCGTTAAGTGTTAATAGTATCAGCTCTAATGGTACTATTCGTTCCAATTCACAATTAGACAACAGAACAGTTGAATCTACAGTAACATCTACTAATGAAAATAAGAGTTATAAGGAAGATGTTATAAGTGACAGAATTATCAAAAAAGAATTTGAAGATACTGCTTTAAGTGTAAAAGATTATGGTGCGGTAGGTGATGGGATTCATGATGATCGACAAGCAATTCAAGATGCAATAGATGCTGCAGCTCAAGGGCTAGGTGGAGGAAATGTATATTTTCCTGAAGGAACTTATTTAGTAAAAGAAATTGTTTTTTTAAAAAGTCATACACACTTAGAATTGAATGAGAAAGCTACAATTCTAAATGGTATAAATATTAAGAATCACCCTTCCATTGTTTTTATGACAGGTTTATTTACGGATGATGGTGCGCAAGTAGAATGGGGCCCAACAGAAGATATTAGTTATTCTGGTGGTACGATTGATATGAACGGTGCTTTGAATGAAGAAGGAACTAAAGCAAAAAATCTACCACTTATAAATTCTTCAGGTGCATTTGCTATTGGGAATTCAAATAACGTAACTATAAAAAATGTAACATTCAAGGATAGTTATCAAGGGCATGCTATTCAAATTGCAGGTTCGAAGAATGTATTAGTCGATAATTCTCGTTTTCTTGGTCAAGCTTTACCTAAAACTATGAAAGATGGGCAAATTATAAGTAAGGAGAGTATTCAGATTGAACCATTGACTAGAAAAGGTTTTCCTTATGCTTTGAATGATGATGGGAAAAAATCTGAAAATGTTACTATTCAAAATTCCTATTTTGGCAAAAGTGATAAATCTGGGGAATTAGTAACAGCAATTGGCACACACTATCAAACATTGTCGACACAGAACCCCTCTAATATTAAAATTTTAAATAATCATTTTGATAACATGATGTATGCAGGTGTACGTTTTACAGGATTCACTGATGTATTAATCAAAGGAAATCGCTTTGATAAGAAAGTTAAAGGAGAGAGTGTACATTATCGAGAAAGCGGAGCAGCTTTAGTAAATGCTTATAGCTATAAAAACACTAAAGACCTATTAGATTTAAATAAACAGGTGGTTATCGCCGAAAATATATTTAATATTGCCGATCCTAAAACAAAAGCGATACGAGTTGCAAAAGATAGTGCAGAATATTTAGGAAAAGTATCAGATATTACTGTAACAAAAAATGTAATTAATAATAATTCTAAGGAAACAGAACAACCAAATATTGAATTATTACGAGTTAGTGATAATTTAGTAGTCTCAGAGAATAGTATATTCGGTGGTAAAGAAGGAATTGTTATTGAGGATTCAAAGGGTAAAATAACCGTTTTAAATAACCAATTTTATAATTTATCCGGTAAGTATATATCATTCATCAAATCTAATGCAAATGAGAAAGAACCTGTTATACGTGATAGCGATGGTAATTTCAATATTGTAACGGAGAATGGGCTTTACAAAATTGTAACAAATAATTTAAGTGATAAAAACGAAAAAGAAAAAAACAAAGAGGAAAAACAATCTAATTTAAATAATGTAATTGATAGTAACCAGAAGAACGGAGAGTTTAACTCAAGTAAAGATAATAGACAAATGAATGACAAGATCGACAATAAACAAGATAATAAGACAGAAGAAGTAAACTATAAAATAGTTGGAGATGGCAGAGAAACTGAAAATCATATTAATAAATCTAAAGAAATAGTAGATGTAAAACAAAAATTACCAAAGACTGGTTCGAACAAGATTATGGAACTATTCTTAACAGTGACAGGAATTGGTTTACTTTTGACACTAAAAGGGTTGAAGTATTATGGTAAAGATAAATAAAATTTGTTCGATACAAGGAAGTTCTGTAGAAAATGAGGATACTGTAGGTTCACAAAATCAGTATTTTTGGATTATCGATGGAGCTACAGATTTATATAATTCTAAAGAGGAGATAGGTTATTCAGTCTCAGAAGTTGTACATATTTTATCAGAAAGTTTGTCGGTTAATTGTAAAGAATCAAAAACTCTTAAACAAATATTTGAAACTGCTTTACTCGAGGTTAAAGATGAAATCGGTTTAAACTCATATGAATTAACAGAGTATAGTAAAATGAAATAATAATAGGACAAATCAATCAGGACAGTCAAATCGATTTCTAACAATGTTTTAGAAGTAGAGGTGTACTATTCTAGTTTCAATATACTATATTATCGCTTACCAATATTTGCTAAACTTTCAGAAAAAAGTTGGAGTATATGATGCTAGGTGACTGCGTCATGTTAGTAAACGAAATGGAAATAACTGATCATAGAGTAGATAACTTATTTGAAAAAGGAAAAAATGAGATAAAAGATTCAATTGGTACAAGTAGTGTTTTAAATAAAAAAATTATTTTACAAAAAATCAGAAAATTATCTAATCAACCGAGTGGGTACTGGATAGGTTCGTTGGATGAGAGATTTTTAGACCATGCTATTATTAGTAAAATAGATGTTACTAGTGAACAAATTGTTTTAATGAGCGATGGCTTTTATGAATTCTATCAAAATAATCAAAATAAAACTTTTGAAGAGTTAATTAAGATGAGATTTAATTCTTCTGCTATTGATCCAATCTATGGAAAGAAGGATGATGCAAGTATTCTAGTTATTGATGTTTGATATATTGTTTAAAATATTAATTGTTATTATTGAACTTTGTTAAGAAGAGGTACCTAAATGTTAAGGTTATATTTAGAAAATGAAATTATAGAATTATCAAATAATTTAGAGACCATTTGGGTATCTGTGCTTGATAAATATGAGAAGTTATTTGAATATTTATCAAATGAAGAACGAGTAGAATTGATTAAAGAAGATTTAATCATAAATGAGTCAGTTCTAAATATTGATAAAAAAGGATTTGAGTTAATTTGTTTACAACATCCCGTTTCATATGACTTAAGAAGAATTATTAGTGTAATAAAAATATCAACTGACATTGAACGTATTGGGGATAGAATTGTTGAAATTTTAAAAAATCTACAGATTATTCAAAATAATGAAAATTTGAAGAAAATTATTTCAGAAATAAAAATACTTCATGAAGTTATCGGACAGCATATGAATAGGGCTATATCTTGTTATAGAGAGGAACAATCTGGATGTTTAGATATGGTTGTTATACAAAAACAGAATGAGATAGAAGAGCTTAGTATAAATATTGAAAAGAAAATAATGAATTACATATTTGAAGATGATGGGAATGTTTCTGAAGTAATTGGTGCTTTAGATATTATTCATCACCTTGATAAAATTGCTCATACTACGCAAGCAATTTATAAATGGATAATGTATAGAAAATATGGGAACATAAATTAGAAAGAAAAATATATGAAAACAATTATTGATAATTTTGTTGATAGAGTAATTGAATACGGAATGTATAATGAAATTGACAAAATATATGTGAAAAATAGAGTACTAGCGTTAATAGGTGAGGAGGGAACTGATCGCATTTCCGATGAAAATGACCTGAAACAAATAAAAGATTACTTAGTGGAAATCGCCTTAAAAAACGGTAAAATTAAAGATTTAATCGAGGAAAAGGAATGTTTAGGAGCAGAGTTAATGAATTTCATAGTTCCTTTACCTAGTCGATTAAACGATATTTTTTGGAGTTCATATGATATATCACCTCAAGAAGCAGTTGAAGAGTTTTATAAGTTAAGTAAAGATAGTGATTATATTAAAACTTCTGCTATTGCTAAGAATATTGAGTTTCGAGCATCAACTAAATACGGAGAGCTAGAGATTACGATAAATTTGTCAAAACCCGAAAAAGATCCAAAAACAATTGCTGCTGAAAAATTAGTAAAAGCAACTAATTATCCCAAATGTTTACTATGCATGGAAAATGAAGGATATCAGGGGCGAATAAATTATCCAGCACGTTCGAATCATAGAATTATTCGGTTGAAACTTGGTGACGAAGTATGGGGATTCCAGTATTCTCCCTACTCATATTTTAATGAGCATGCGATATTCTTGAATAGTCAACATGTACCAATGGCTATTACCTCTAAAACATTTGAACAATTATTGGAGATTGTTGATATTTTGCCAGGATATTTTGCTGGTTCAAATTCTGATCTTCCTATCTCAGGAGGCTCCATTCTTAGTCATAACCACTACCAGGGAGGGAAATATATTTTCCCAATGGAAAAAGCAAAATTTGAGAGTGAATTTCGTTTTAAAGACTTTGAGGATGTTAATGCTGGTATTGTAAAATGGCCAATGTCAGTAATTAGGTTACAAAGTGAAAATAAAAATCGATTGTTAGATTTAGCTACTAAAATTCTAAACAAGTGGAGAGAATATTCAGATTTAGAAGTAGACATCATTGCAATGACTGCAGATGTCCCACACCATACGGTGACTCCTATTGCTCGTAAAGTGGACGGAAGATATGAATTAGATATTGTTCTAAGAGATAATCATACTACTGAACAATACCCAGATGGTGTTTTCCATCCCCATCAAGATGTACAACATATTAAAAAGGAAAATATTGGGTTAATCGAAGTGATGGGACTTGCGATTTTACCACCTCGTTTGAAAACAGAGTTAGAAGAAGTTGAGAAATATCTTTTAGGAAAAGATAACGCAATTGCTGATTATCATTTAGAATGGGCCGTTCAATTGAAAGAAAAATATCCTGGACTTAAAGAGGAGGAGGTTCATAGCGTAGTTCAACATGAAGTAGGGCAAGTATTTGCGAGAGTTCTCGAAGATGCAGGTGTTTATAAGAATACTCAAACCGGACATGAAGCATTTATGAGATTTGTTAAATCGGTTGGAATTAATTAGGAGGAAGTAAAAATGGCAATATTGGTAACAGGCGGAGCTGGTTATATTGGTAGCCATACCGTAGTAGAATTACTAAATTTAGGTAAGGAAGTCGTTATTGTCGACAACCTTTCAAACTCAAGCATTTTAGTATTAGATCGTATTGAAGCAATTACAGGGCAACGTCCTGCGTTTTACGAATTAGATGTTTGTGATAAACAAGGATTGAGAAAAGTTTTTGAACAAGAATCTATTGAGGCTGCAATTCATTTTGCAGGATACAAAGCTGTCGGCGAATCCGTGCAAAAGCCTGTAATGTATTACGAAAATAATATTATGAGCACATTAGCTCTTGTTGAAGTGATGTCAGAGTTTAATGTTAAAAAGATTGTATTTTCATCGAGTGCGACTGTATACGGCGTTCACAATCAGTCTCCCCTTATTGAGACGATGCCGACAAGTGCAACGAATCCGTATGGGTACACAAAAGTGATGCTTGAACAAATTTTAAAAGATGTTCATGTAGCAGATTCAGAGTGGAGTATTGCGTTGCTTCGTTATTTCAATCCGATTGGTGCTCATGAGTCGGGGTTGATTGGAGAAGATCCATCAGGCATTCCTAACAACTTAATGCCTTTTATTGCACAAGTAGCGGTAGGTAAGCGACCAAAGCTAAGTGTTTTTGGAGATGATTATGATACGGTAGATGGTACTGGTGTTCGCGATTATATCCATGTAGTGGATTTAGCGATAGGGCATATAAAAGCTTTAGAAAAAGTATCTGAAAAAACAGATGTTTATATTTATAACCTTGGTTCAGGAGAAGGCACAAGTGTATTACAACTTGTAAATACATTTGAAAGTGTTAATAAGGTTCCAATTCCTTATAAAATAGTTCCAAGACGTTCAGGAGACGTTGCAACTTGTTATGCAAATGCAGATAAAGCATATAAGGAATTAAATTGGAGGACAACAAAATCGATTGAAGACATGTGTAGAGACACATGGAATTGGCAATCAAAAAATCCCAATGGCTATAATTGATGATACTGTTTATATGAGTGCTGTATTTTGGAAAAATTACTTAACCTTTTAATGAAATTCATATTTAATGAAAGATAAATTTTTTTAAAAAAATTTTTGAAAACGCTTGACAAAGGAAACGGTTTCATTGCATAATGTAAACATGGTGACACCGATGTCAAATATAAAAAGAAGGTCTTTATATGAAAAACTTAACAAAAATTAAGTTCAAAGAGAATGGGGAATTTAATCATTTCCCTGGGAATACAGTTGTAGCAAATCTTTATACTAAACAAGATTTGATGGAAGTTGTTGATATTATTCAATCACGTTATAGAGAATTACCATTTATCGATAAGTTTACTTTAACTCCAAGGAATTCTATTCACATGACTGTAATTGAATTGTTGTGCCATGAAAATCGTGAAACGGAGTTTTGGAGCAGTAATCTTCCTCTAGATACACCTTTACAGGAAATACATGATTACTTTGCTAAACAACTTGAAATTTTTCCATTGTTGGATGAAGAAATTCATATGCGTGTAACTGAAATGGGAAAACAAAACATACTAGTTGAACCTGCAGATGAAGCTTCTGCAAAGAGATTAGAAGAAATTCGTACTTATGTCTCAGAAAAAGCAGGTGTTCGTTTCCCTAATCATGATAGATATCAATTCCATATTTCAATTGGGTATCTTCGGATTCCTCTAACCGAAGAGGAGGAAGAAGAGTTTACTAAAGTCAGAGCAGAATTAACTGAAATTTTATTAGAGAAGATTCCAACTATTACTGTAAACCGTATTGACTATACTGTATTTGAAGATATGAGACAATTTGTTCCATATCACGAAAAATTTAAATAAAATAATAAAAAAGGAGAACTTATCATGAAAAAAATGAAAGTTTGGTCTACTGTACTTGCAACGGGAGTTGCTCTTACTACACTTGCTGCTTGCTCTGGAGGTTCAAATTCTACGACTGCTTCTTCATCTGAAGAAAAAGCTGATAAAAGTCAAGAACTAGTAATCTATTCGAACTCAGTCTCAAATGGTCGTGGTGATTGGTTAACTGCTAAAGCAAAAGAAGCTGGTTTTAATATCAAAATGGTTGATATCCCTGGCGCTCAATTAGCAGACCGTGTTATTGCTGAGAAGAATAATGCAGTTGCAGATATGGTATTTGGAATTGGTGCTGTTGATTCAAATAAAATTAGAGATCAAAAATTACTAGTACAGTACAAGCCTAAATGGTTAGATAAAATTGATCAATCTTTATCCGATAAAGATAATTATTATAATCCTGTGATTGTTCAACCATTAGTTTTAATTGGGGCGCCTGATGTAAAAGAAATGCCTAAAGATTGGACTGAATTAGGTAGTAAGTATAAAGGTAAATATTCAATTTCTGGTCTTCAAGGAGGTACAGGACGGGCAATTCTAGCAAGTATCTTAGTTCGATACCTTGATGATAAAGGTGAATTAGGTGTTTCCGAAAAAGGTTGGGAAGTAGCAAAAGAATATTTGAAAAATGCATACACTCTTCAAAAGGGAGAAAGTTCAATTGTTAAGATGTTAGACAAAGAAGATCCAATACAATATGGAATGATGTGGGGTTCTGGTGCATTAGTTGGACAAAAAGAACAAAATGTTGTTTTCAAAGTTATGACTCCTGAGATTGGTGTACCATTTGTAACTGAACAAACTATGGTTTTAAGCACTAGTAAAAAACAAGCGTTAGCTAAAGAATTTATTGATTGGTTTGGTCAATCAGAAATTCAAGTAGAATATAGTAAGAACTTTGGATCTATTCCTGCAAATAAAGATGCCCTAAAAGAGTTACCTGAAGATACGAAAAAATTTGTTGATCAAGTGAAACCACAAAATATTGACTGGGAAGCTGTTGGAAAACATTTGGATGAATGGGTAGAAAAAGCTGAATTAGAATACGTACAATAAGAAATAAGAGTTAATTTTTATGTCCAAGTCTCTCTATTATTTCTAAATTTATAGAAGAAATAAAGAGAGGCTTTTGGTTTTAGTGATAGAGGGAGTTAGTGAGATGATTAAATTTGATAATATTCAAATTAAATATGGTGATTTTGTTGCAATTGATAATCTGAATTTAGATATACATGAAGGGGAATTCTTTACTTTTCTTGGGCCTTCAGGATGTGGTAAATCAACTACTTTGAGAGCTTTGGTAGGTTTTCTAAATCCATCATCAGGAAGTATTGAAGTTAATGGAACAGATGTCACTCATTTGGAACCTGAAAAGCGTGGAATTGGTATTGTATTTCAATCTTATGCGCTATTTCCAACTATGACTGTTTTTGATAATATTGCATTTGGTTTAAAAGTTAAGAAGGTAGCTCCAGATGTTATTAAAGCTAAAGTATCAGCAGTAGCAGCAAAAATTAAGATCTCTGATCAACAGTTACAGCGTAATGTATCAGAATTATCTGGGGGTCAACAACAAAGGGTAGCATTGGCTCGTGCTCTGGTTCTTGAACCTAAAATTCTTTGTCTAGATGAACCATTGTCAAACCTTGACGCAAAATTACGTGTAGATTTGAGAAAAGAGTTGAAAAGACTTCAAAAAGAGTTAGGTATTACTACTTTATATGTTACTCATGATCAAGAGGAAGCCTTGACTTTATCTGATAGAATTGCAGTCTTTAACAATGGATACATCGAACAGGTCGGTACACCAGTAGAAATTTATCATAATTCTCAAACTGAATTTGTATGTGATTTTATTGGAGATATTAATGTTTTGACTGATGAAACAGTCCACGAAGTATTATTGAAAAATACAAGCGTTTTCTTAGAGGATAAAAAAGGATACATTCGATTAGAGAAAGTTCGATTCAATCGTGAAACTGAACAAGATTTCATTCTAAAAGGGACAATTATTGATGTTGAGTTTTCTGGAGTTACAATTCACTATACAATAAAAGTTTCTGAAAGTCAGATTCTTAATGTAACAAGTATTGATAGTCAGGCTGCTATTAGATCTGTCGGAGAAAGTGTGGAATTATTTATCACTCCATCAGACGTTCTGCAATTTTAAGGAGGTGCAGTATGCGTCATAAATTAAATTTAAAAGATTGGCTTATTCGTTTAGGGTTAATCTGGTTCTTAGTAACATTTATTATTTATCCAAACTTTGATCTAGTAGTGAATGTATTTGTAAAAGGAGGAGAATTTTCCCTTGATGCTGTACATCGTGTTCTAAAATCTCAGAGAGCACTTCAGAGTATTATGAACAGTTTTAAGTTAGCATTTTCACTCATTATTACAGTTAATATCGTAGGTATTCTTTGTGTTCTATTTACAGAGTACTTTGATATTAAAGGTGCTAAAATTTTAAAATTAGGTTATATGACTTCTTTAATTTATGGAGGAGTGGTTTTAGCGACTGGATATAAATTTGTCTATGGTCCATATGGATTGATTACAAAATTTTTACAAAATATTATCCCTTCTTTAGACCCTAACTGGTTTATTGGGTATGGTGCAGTCTTATTCATTATGACATTTTCAGGAACGGCTAATCATACATTGTTTTTAACAAATACAATTCGAAGCGTTGACTATCACACTATTGAGGCTGCTCGAAATATGGGAGCAAAACCATTTACTGTTTTCCGAAAAGTAGTGTTACCAACCTTAATTCCAACTCTATTTGCACTTACTATTATGGTTTTTCTTAGTGGTTTATCTGCAGTAGCAGCACCCATGATTGTTGGTGGTAAAGAATTTCAAACTATAAATCCAATGATTATTACATTTGCAGGGATGGGGAATTCTCGTGATTTAGCTGCCTTACTTGCAATTATTTTAGGTATTGCAACTACAATTTTGCTTACTATCATGAATAAGATAGAAAAAGGTGGAAATTATATTTCTATCTCTAAGACTAAAGCGCCTCTTAAAAAACAAAAAATTGCGTCTAAGCCTTGGAATATCATTGCTCACATTGTAGCATATGGATTGTTCACAGTTTTCATGCTTCCACTAATTTTTATAGTATTATACTCATTTACAGATCCAGTTGCAATTCAAACAGGTAACTTAACATTATCAAACTTTACTTTAGAAAATTATCGCTTATTCTTTAGTAATAGTGCGGCATTCTCTCCATTCTTGGTCAGCTTTATTTATTCTATTATTGCTGCGACAACAGCAACAATTCTCGCAGTTGTATTTGCTCGTGTTGTCAGAAAACATAAATCTCGTTTTGATTTCTTATTTGAATATGGTGCTCTACTTCCTTGGTTACTACCAAGTACACTTTTAGCAGTAAGTTTATTATTTACTTTTAATCAGCCACAATTTCTTGTCTTGAATCAGATTTTGGTAGGTGGTTTGGTAATTCTACTTATTGCATATATAGTTGTAAAAATCCCATTTTCTTATAGAATGGTACGTGCTATTTTATTTAGTGTTGATGATGAGATGGAAGATGCAGCAAGAAGTATGGGTGCTTCACCTTTTTATACTATGATGAAGGTTATCATTCCATTTATTTTACCGGTTGTTCTCTCTGTTATTGCTTTAAACTTTAACTCTTTATTAACTGACTTCGACTTATCTGTATTCCTTTACCATCCCCTAGCTCAACCATTAGGTATTACGATTCGATCTGCAGGTGATGAAACAGCAACATCTAATGCACAAGCTCTGGTATTTGTTTATACAATTGTTCTGATGATTGTTTCTGGAACTGTATTATACTTCACACAAAGACCGGGGCGTAAAGTAAGGAAATAATCATGACAGCCACTAGTCTTGGGTTATCACATATTGAAATAGTTGTCAGGATTGTTTTATCAGTAGTTATTGGTGGTGTAATTGGTTTAGAGAGAGGAAGTAAATCTCAACCAGCAGGTATTCGTACACATAGTATTGTTTGTCTGGCTGCATGTTTAATTATGATGACGAATGAATACGTATCTTATAAATTTGGTACAGGAGATCCTACACGCTTAGGTGCGCAGGTTATATCAGGTGTTGGTTTTCTTGGGGCTGGAACAATACTTATTACAGATAAAAAGAAAATAACTGGTTTAACAACTGCAGCCGGAATATGGGCTTCAGCTGGAATTGGATTAGCTATTGGAGTAGGTTTTTATGAGGGAGCTCTTTTAGTAGCCATTTCTGTTTGGGGTGTGATATCCATGTTCCAACCACTAAAAAAATATCTACGAAATCGTTCTAAAATGATTGAATTGTATATAGTGGTTAAATCTACAGAAGCCTATAATCGTGTATTGGTTTATTGTGCAGAAAATGGCATTAGAATGACTGATTCTAGAACTGCATTTGGAGATGTTAATTCTGACAGAATTGAATATTTTGATGTTCCAGACAAAAAAATCGCGTCATTTATTACTCTGGAATTATCAGGTAGATTTGAGCACCTTAAACTAATGGAAGAAATTGCTAATATTGTAGGTGTTATTTATGTCGAAGAAATTAGCTGAAATTTAGTAAACAAAGGGACAGATGTTTTTGTCCTTTTGTTTTTTAGATGTTTTAATCATCTAATTTTTGAGTAGATTTTTGCTCAGAGGTTTTTATGAAAGATTATAAAATCAATTTTGATTTAGGTAAAATAGAATATTTTGATAATAATTGTTTGATACAAGTATACAAATTTATTTCTTTTTATGATATTTATGAAATGGTGTTTGCCTTTCATTTACCTCCTGATGAGTTGATAACAAATGTTATCTTTAAAGAAAAAATTAACTCTATGTTAAAATGTTACATTGACAGGCTATTATATGTTTTTATAAATCCTACACATTTTACTGAAAAAGTTAATCTACAATTTTATGGTAGTTTTTTCTCATATGAATTTATTTGTCGTGAAGTTGGAAACATTCTTAAAAATAAAGGTGTGAAATGCAATTTAAACTTTTTTGAAGGGGAAGAATATTTGTAAAATTAATTTTGTGAATTTGTGGATCTTAAATAATTTACTAAATTCTCTTGTTAAAAAAAATTAAATATTGTATAGTAATATTAGAATGTTCGTAATGGAGGACTGAAATGAAAAATATAAATGGGAAAAAGGTAACTATTTATGATATTGCACGTTTATCAGGTTTTTCTCCAAAAACAGTTTCACGAGTTATTAATGGTGGAGTAAATGTTAAAGAAGAAACTTATCAAGCGATTCAAAAAGTTATAGAGGAATTGTCGTATATTCCAAATGCGTATGCAAAAAATTTAACTAAAAAAGAAGCTATAAATATATTGATTTCTGTAAAAAAAATCGACTCTTTTCCTTTAATTTGGTTTCAAACTTTATTAGATAAAGTTTTACAAACTTGTAAAGAGTATGGTGTTAATGCTATAGTTGAGTACTTTGGAGAGGAGGATACAATTAGTAATTCAATTATATCAAGCACAGGTAGCCTAGTAGATGGTGTTATTGTTTTTTATGAAAGTGTAGATGATATCAGAATTCAGTATTTAAAGAAGAACCATATGCCTTTTCTTGTTTTCGGTGAATCTCAAACGTCTGGAGTAGTCTATGTATCTAATAATAATTTTCAAGCTACTTATGATATGATGAAAGCTGTAACTGAAGAAAAATTTAAAAATATGTGGTTGCTTATGGGAGGAGAATCCCATGTTAATAAGGATCGTGAAAGAGGTGTGCGTTCTTTTCTGAATGATAAAAATTACTTTATGGATTTAAAAGTCATTTATGGCTTATCTACAATTGATTCAGTTTATTCTTATGCAATGCAGCACTTGACTACCCAAAATGATCCGGACATTATTTTTGTTTCAGGAGATGAAAAGGTTCAGGGCTTGATTCGTGCGTGCTATGAGAAAGGAATTCTTATTCCAGATGATATTTCTATCATTGGATTTGATAATATTCCTATTTCTCAGTATTATACTCCAGCTTTGTCTACAATTGCTCCCAATTATGTTAAATTGGCTAAAGAAATGATAGAAGGTGTTTTAGCAATTATTAAAGGGGAAAGTGTCACATCTGTTGAAGTTTCTCCTAAATTTGTTAGGAGACAGAGTTTCTAGTATTGTTTAATTCTTGAAAATCCTAGTGGAAAAGATGGAGTGTTCTAAAATAAGTTCTGTTTAGCCTCCATTCAGTTTCTATTGAGTTGGATCCAATTTCTAACAAGTGGGACATGTTCCTGTTCGATCTAAGGAAGACATGGTCACATTCGAATGATATTTTCAAAAAAATCGTAAAAAAGTCTTGACAAAGAAAAAACAAAGTATTAAAATAAGTTCAACAAATCAGAAAAGTAACTATTTTTGATCTTCAGGGAGCCTGTGGTGATTGTGAATAGGTGGTTGGAAGTAGTGAAAGTGGGCTGATTTAAAAAATGAATTTGAAACAATGAAAATTCGGTGCGCACACCTTACAGTGCAGCTTGTTGTTAGACAAGGCAGAGATGTAAAGGAGATAGTTCCTTTATAATTGAGGTGGCACCGCGTTACCAACGCCCTCACATGGAAGTAGATTCCGTGTGTGGGCTTTTTTCTATCCGTCATTTTGTTTATCTTTTATTAGGGCCTTAAGTCGCTTTGATGAACTTGAGTTTTATCTACAGCTCCTTGCCTGTTACTAAAAATAAACAAAAAGCTGAATTAATATGGAAAAAGCTAGTAATACTCAATGAAAAT
>NZ_VMLH01000008.1:0-18927 GCF_013276595.1 Streptococcus sp. 10824 | reverse complement strand
CGAAGTCAGTAACCATACCTACGGCAAGGTGAAGTTGACGCGGTTTGAAGAGATTTTCGAAGAGTATAAAGGTGTACCGAGATGAACATCTCTTCATCAATGTCCCTGGTCGTGGGGACAAGGACGTAGCTGCGATTGCAGATTACTTAGAAGCTAAAAAATAAAAGATGGAAAAATTACAGTCCTTTCTCTCACAGAGAGCTTGTGGTTGCTGGAAACAAGCAGAGAAAGCTGTAAGGTTGGGTCCATCTGAAACGAGAGAAGAAAACATAATTCTCAAGGGAGTGCCCTTTATCGCACAGCCTGTTACAGGAGCTATCTGAGACAGGAATGAGAGATAGGAGAAATCCTATAATTGAGGTGGCACCGCGAATTTCGTCCTCACGCAAGTTGTTTTGCGTGGGGATTTTTATATATTTATCGCAGATATTGCGATTAATTTTTTAAATATTTTCAATAAATAGGTCGTTATAGAATATTTACGAACGAAGTGAGTTTCTAAAAGCTGTTTCCCGCCATAGTGGTATCTTAGAGAAGCAAAGATGCTTCTCTAAGACGGAATTTTTGAGAGTAAAATAGTTCGGGGAACTATTTTAGCCTGAGCCTAGAAATGAATGAGCGAGGAGCTCAAAAATTAGGTCTTTCATTTCATGGATTTCTAAAATCATCCACTGGATAATTTTACCTCCCGTCCGCACTATTTAAGGGAAATAGAAAAAAGATAAAAATTAAAAATAAGGAACTGAAAGGGAAATTACAATGGAACGAATCATTCATGGAGATGTCTTATCACCAATCTTGGCTTATATGCGCCTAAAGGGGCAACACAAGGTTATTCTAGAAAGTATTCCGAGAGACAAAGAAACAGCTCGTTTTTCTATTCTAGCCTATAATCCAGTTTTTGAGATTAAGTTTGAAAATGGAGTTCTTTATCAAAATGGGCAGGTGATTGATCGGGATCCCTTGGATTTCCTTTATGAAGTGACTCATAAGAGCCAACACCATTCAGATCTCCCTTTTGGTGGGGGAGCCATTGGATTTGTTGGCTACGATATGATTTCGCTTTATGAAGAAATTGGTCAAATTCCTGAAGATACAATTGGAACGCCAGATATGCATTTCTTCATCTATGAGAGTTACATGGTCTTTGACCACAAGAAGGAAAAAATCCATGTCATCGAGGATGCTCTTTATAGTGAGCGTAGTCAAGAGGCCTTGGAAGAAGCCTTGAACCAAGTGATTGAGGAATTACGCATTCCTGCTCCAAATGAATTTGAAGACTTGGATTTATCTCCGTTAGACTTCAAACCCCATATTGCTCCTCAGAAGTTTGAGGAAATGGTGGAAATTGCTCGTGACTTGATTCGTAACGGAGATATGTTCCAATGCGTACTCAGCCAGCGTTTCTCAGCAGAAGTGACTGGAAATCCATTTGACTTCTACAGAAATCTCCGCGTGACTAATCCTTCTAATTATCTTTATTTCTATGATTTTGGGGATTATCAAATCATCGGTGCCAGTCCAGAAAGTTTGGTTTCTGTCAAAAATGGCATCGTAACAACCAATCCGATTGCAGGGACACGACCAAGAGGAGCTACGGATGAAGAAGACAAGGCTTTGGCGACAGACCTGCTTTCTGATGAGAAGGAAACAGCAGAGCATCGAATGTTAGTAGACCTGGGACGAAATGATATTGGCCGCATCTCTGAGACGGCTAGTGTCCAAGTCACCAAGTATATGGAAGTGGAGCTTTTCCGTTATGTCATGCATTTGACCAGTGTGGTCAAGGGGCGTTTGCTTCCAGAACTCACTGCTATGGATGCTTTGAAAGCAACACTTCCTGCTGGAACAGTTTCTGGAGCACCAAAAATTCGAGCTATGAGACGTATCTATGAACTGGAAACGGAAAAACGGGGCGTATATGCAGGAGCAATCGGCTACTTGTCTGCGACGGGTGATATGGATTTGGCCATTGCCATCCGAACCATGATTCTCAAAAATCAAAGAGCCTATGTGCAGGCTGGGGCAGGGATTGTCTACGACTCTATCGCCCAAAACGAATACCAAGAAACCATTAACAAAGCAAAATCTATGACTAGAATTGGAGAACTAAGACCATGATTTTATTGATTGACAACTATGATTCTTTTACCTATAACTTGGCCCAATACATTGGGAATTTTGCAGAAGTTCAGGTTTTGAGAAATGATGATCCCAAGCTGTATGAAGAAGCTGGAAAAGCAGATGGTCTGGTCTTTTCTCCTGGTCCCGGTTGGCCAGTTGATGCTGGAAAGATGGAAGACATGATTCGTGATTTTGCAGGCAAGAAGCCGATTCTAGGGATTTGTTTGGGCCACCAAGCCATTGCAGAAGTCTTTGGTGGTAAGCTAGGTTTGGCTCCAAAAGTCATGCATGGGAAACAGAGCAATATCAACTTTGAAGCGCCATCTGTTTTGTATCAAGGTATTGAGGATGGACGTGCGGTCATGCGTTATCACAGTATTTTGATTGAGGAAATGCCAGAAGACTTTGAAGTGACAGCTCGTTCGACTGATGACCAAACCATCATGGGGATTCAACATAAAAACCTACCGATTTATGGCTTCCAGTACCATCCAGAGAGCATTGGAACGCCAGACGGCTTGTCTTCTATTCGGAATTTTATCGAGGAGGTTGTAAAGTGAGGAAACTAGGATGAAAGAGATTATTGAAAAACTAGCAAAATTTGAAAATTTATCAGGTGTGGAAATGACGGATGTCATTGAGCGTATCGTAACTGGGCGTGTAACTGAAGCGCAGATTGCTTCTCTCCTCTTAGCTCTTAAGATGAAGGGGGAAACACCTGAAGAACGCACAGCCATTGCCCAAGTCATGAGAGGACATGCCCAACACATTCCAACTGAAATTCATGATGCTATGGACAACTGTGGTACAGGTGGGGACAAGTCTTTCAGCTTTAACATCTCTACAACTGCAGCCTTTGTCTTGGCTGGTGGTGGTGTTCACATGGCAAAACACGGTAACCGCTCGATTTCTTCTAAATCTGGTTCTGCAGATGTCCTCGAAGCCTTGGGCATCAACCTAGACCTCAAACCAGCTGAACTAGGTAAGGTCTTTGATAAAACTGGCATCGTCTTTCTCTTTGCTAAAAATATGCACCCAGCTATGAAATACATCATGCCAGCTCGTTTGGAACTAGGAATTCCAACGATCATGAACTTGACTGGTCCACTGATTCATCCAATGGCTTTGGAAACACAGCTTCTTGGAATTAGTCGTCCAGAACTTCTAGAAAGTACAGCTCAGGTTTTGAAAAATATGGGTCGCAAGCGTGCCATCGTGGTTGCTGGGCCAGAAGGGTTGGATGAAGCTGGCTTGAACGGAACAACCAAGATTGCACTTCTTGAAAATGGCGAAATCAGCTTGTCAAGCTTTACTCCAGAGGATTTGGGAATGGAAGGCTATGCTATGGAAGATATTCGTGGTGGGAATGCTCAGGAAAATGCAGAAATTTTGCTTAGCGTTCTGAAAAACGAAGCAAGTCCATTCTTGGAAACGACAGTCTTGAATGCTGGTCTTGGTTTCTATGCTAATGGTAAGATTGATAGCATCAAGGAAGGAGTTGCCTTGGCCCGTCAAGTGATTGCTAGAGGCAAGGCCCTTGAAAAACTCAGACTGTTACAGGAGTACCAAAAATGAGTCAGGAATTTTTAGCACGAATCTTAGAGCAGAAGGCGCGTGAGGTGGAGCAGATGAAGCTGGAGCAAATCCAGCCTCTGCGCCAGACCTATCGCTTGGCAGAATTTTTGAAGAATCATCAGGACCGCTTGCAGGTAATCGCTGAGGTCAAGAAAGCTAGCCCTAGTTTGGGAGATATCAATCTCGATGTGGATATTGTGCAACAGGCCCAGACTTATGAAGAAAACGGAACAGTGATGATTTCGGTGTTGACAGATGAGGTTTTCTTTAAAGGGCATTTGAATTATCTACGGGAAATTTCCAGTCAGGTAGAGATTCCGACGCTCAACAAAGACTTTATCATAGATGAAAAGCAAATCATCCGCGCTCGCAATGCAGGTGCGACAGTTATCTTGCTTATTGTGGCAGCCTTGTCCGAAGAACGCCTCAAGAAACTGTATGACTACGCGACAGAGCTTGGTCTGGAAGTCTTAGTGGAGACTCACAATCTAGCTGAACTAGAGGTAGCCCACAGACTTGGTGCTGAGATTATCGGGGTCAACAACCGCAACTTGACTACCTTTGAGGTCGACTTGCAGACCAGTGTAGATTTAGCCCCTTACTTTGAGGAAGGTCGCTATTACATTTCTGAATCTGCCATTTTCACAGGGCAGGATGCGGAACGACTAGCCCCATACTTTAACGGAATTTTGGTAGGGACAGCTCTTATGCAGGCAGAAAATGTGGTCCAGAGAATCAAGGAGTTGCAGATTGACAAAGGTTAAAATTTGTGGACTATCGACCAAAGAAGAGGTGGAAACAGCCGTATCATCAGGAGCAGACTACATCGGTTTTGTCTTCGCACCTAGTAAAAGACAGGTGACTTTGGATCAGGCTGCTGAGTTGGCAAAGCTTATTCATGCGGATGTCAAAAAGGTTGGTGTATTTGTTTCACCAAGTCGGGCAGAACTGCTAGAAGCGATTGAAAAAGTTGGTTTGGACTTGGTTCAAGTTCACGGTCAGGTGGCAGATGATTTATTTGATAATTTGCCTTGTGCCAGTATTCAGGCTGTGCAGGTGGATGGAGAGGGGCATGTGCCCAATTCTCAGGCAGACTATCTACTCTTTGATGCCCCTGTGGCTGGGAGTGGCCAGACCTTTGACTGGGCTCAACTAGATACGACAGGACTAGCACAGCCCTTCTTTATCGCAGGTGGGCTTAATGAAGACAATGTAGTACAAGCAATTCAACACTTTACTCCCTATGCAGTAGATGTATCGAGCGGAGTGGAGACAGATGGACAAAAAGATCATGAAAAGATTAGAAGATTTATAGAGAGGGTAAAGAATGGCATATCAAGAACCAAATAAAGATGGATTTTACGGAAAATTCGGTGGACGTTTCGTCCCAGAAACATTGATGACAGCAGTTTTGGAGTTGGAGAAGGCCTACCGTGAAAGTCAGGCAGACCCAAGTTTCCAAGAGGAATTAAACCAACTCTTACGCCAGTATGTGGGGCGTGAAACTCCTCTTTACTACGCAAAAAACTTGACCCAGCATATCGGCGGAGCCAAGATTTATCTTAAACGTGAAGACCTTAACCATACAGGGGCCCACAAGATTAACAATGCCTTGGGACAAGTTCTTCTGGCTAAACGCATGGGTAAAAAGAAAATTATCGCTGAAACAGGTGCTGGTCAGCACGGTGTGGCAACTGCAACTGCTGCAGCCCTCTTTAACATGGAATGTACTATCTACATGGGTGAGGAGGATGTCAAACGCCAAGCCCTCAATGTCTTCCGTATGGAGCTTTTGGGAGCTAAGGTTGAGGCAGTGACAGATGGTTCGCGCGTGCTCAAGGATGCGGTCAATGCAGCTCTTCGTTCATGGGTAGCTAATATCGATGATACCCACTATATCCTTGGTTCTGCCTTGGGGCCTCATCCTTTCCCAGAAATCGTTCGTGACTTCCAAAGTGTCATCGGTCGAGAGGCTAAACAACAGTACCGTGACTTGACAGGTAAAAATCTGCCAGATGCCCTAGTAGCCTGTGTTGGTGGTGGTTCTAACGCTATCGGTCTTTTCCATCCATTTGTAGAAGATGAGTCAGTAGCTATGTATGGAGCTGAAGCAGCAGGACTTGGTGTGGATACGGAGCACCATGCAGCTACCTTGACCAAGGGTCGTCCTGGTGTCCTTCACGGTTCTCTCATGGATGTGCTCCAAGATGCCCATGGTCAAATTCTTGAAGCCTTCTCTATCTCAGCAGGTTTGGACTATCCTGGTATCGGTCCAGAACATTCTCACTACCACGATATTAAACGTGCCAGCTATGTCCCTGTGACAGACGAAGAAGCCTTGGAAGGATTCCAACTCTTGTCTCGTGTGGAAGGGATTATCCCAGCCTTGGAATCTAGCCATGCTATCGCCTTTGCGGTGAAATTGGCCAAAGAACTTGGACCAGACAAGTCCATGATTGTCTGTCTATCAGGTCGTGGGGACAAGGATGTGGTTCAAGTCAAAGACCGCTTGGAAGCAGATGCAGCAAAGAAGGGAGAAGCTCATGCCTAAGACACTAACAGAAAAATTAAATGCTATAAAAGCAGCTGGAAAAGGAATTTTTGTTCCCTATATCATGGCTGGTGACCACGAAAAAGGTTTGGATGGACTAGGAGAAACAATTCACTTTTTAGAAGATTTGGGTGTCTCTGCAATTGAAGTGGGTATTCCCTTTTCAGACCCTGTTGCAGATGGACCTGTTATCGAAGAAGCTGGCTTGCGCAGTTTAGCCCACGGGACCTCTACCCAGGCTTTAGTTGAAACCTTGAAAACCATTAAAACAGAGATTCCACTGGTCATCATGACCTACTTCAACCCCCTCTTTCAGTACGGTGTGGAGAACTTTGTCAAAGATCTGGCTGATACAGCTGTGAAGGGCTTGATTATCCCAGACTTGCCTCATGAACATGCCAACTTTGTAGAACCATTTTTGGCAGACACAGACATGGCCTTGATTCCCCTAGTTAGTTTGACAACAGGAATTGAGCGCCAAAAAGAGTTGATTGATGGGGCAGAAGGATTCGTCTATGCGGTTGCCATCAATGGGGTGACAGGGAAATCAGGCAATTACCGTGCAGACTTGGACAAGCACTTGGCACAACTTCATCAAGTGGCCGACATCCCAGTCTTGACAGGATTTGGCGTATCTAGTCAAGCTGATGTAGAACGCTTCAATGCGGTGTCAGATGGCGTTATTGTCGGTTCGAAAATCGTAAAAGCTCTCCACCAAGGAGAGTCAATTGAGGACTTTATCAAACAAGCAGTAGCTTACCAAAAATAAGCACACAAGCAGCGAGTAAGAGGAAAGGCACAAAAGGAAGTCTTTCCTTTTTCTTTTGCAGGAAAAAGGCTAGTTTTAGATATCATTTGCCAAATTACTCTGATATGAAACTTTAAGAAAAAGCTAATTATTGTAGTAATTTCTTTAAGAAAATGATATAATTCATTAAAAAGTATTCGGAGGAGGAAGAATTATGTTGAATCAGGATCTCTTTGATTCGCTCAAGGCACAAAAAATTGTAGATACTTTGATGAAAGGGCAAAAAGATTATGTAGATGAACGTCTAGAAAAAAGAGAGACAATGAAAGTGTCGAATGGTTATGCATGGACGCGACCTAATCATATTGATACTGCATTTGCATCAGCAGATTTGTTTGAGTATAAATTACAATTAGCAGGACAGACTTGGGGATATTTAGAATTTGAAACAAATACAGAAAAATATGGGAAAGTATTGTTAATTATAAAGGGTAAGAAGCGACTTACGAGCCAATTTCCTTTGGTACAAAAAAATAAGAGTGGCTACTTATTTGAATATGCTCGGATGAATACACTTTATCTTAATCAACATTCTTCCTACAAAAATGATGAAGATAGTCATTCTTTTCCAATTCAGATGGAGTTAGTTTCTGATGAAATGATTCAAGAAATTGAACAAGCTACCAAAAATTCGAATATCGAAAAATTTATGATTTTAACTTATGAGGCGGACTCAGAAAACAATATTATATCTGTAGATGTTGTTATGCCTGATGCACGAACTGGTCAGTTACACTTGATTCAGGATTTGTCTGAGTATATTCAATCAAGTTCGTACCATTTCGAAGAAGCTAAATATCAAAATATTCCTAATTTTTCAGAATTATCGGAAACAGAAGATTTTGAAATTATTCCAAGAATAGAAAAACAAGAAGGTCAAAAGTAGTAAGGAGTATGTAAATGTTTAATGGTCGGGTATTGAAAGAATTACGGCTGTTAAATGGTTTAAGTAGAGCAGAATTGGCTCAGAGAATTAATTTAACGGAACAAGCCATTTGGCAGTTTGAGTCCAACGAAACGAAACCTAAATTATCAACCAAAATGCATTTGGCCAACCAATTTCATGTTGATTTAACTTATTTTGAACAGGAAGAAGAGAGCATTCGATTTGATTCTTCTGTAATTGCCTTTAGAAATGCAGATCTAGCAACACGGAAAACAATAGATATTCAAACTATGTATTTACATAAGGTAGATAGTTTGATTGATTATTTTGAAAGTTTTGTAATTATACCTAATATTACAATTCATGACCTAAGTAATGTAGTGAGTGAATCTTATCATAAGGAAGAATCTATTGAGGAATTGGCTCTTTATGCCAGGGAAAAATTAGGTATTTCAAAAGATAATCATGATTTGCTTTATAAATTAGAACGTTCAGGCATCTATATCGTGGAACGATTAATTAATGGTCAAGCTGATGCTTATAGCGCATGGTCAAAATTGGGAAGACCTTATATTGTGTTGGGGACGAATAAATCATCTGTACGTCGAAATTTTGACTTAGCTCATGAGCTAGGACATATTCTTTTACACAAATGTAAAGATATGAATGAAGATGGCGATCGTTTGGAGCAAGAAGCAAATTATTTTGCATCATGTTTTTTATTGCCAAAAGAAGAGTTTTTAGTCAAATTTGAAGAGAGGGTTGGCAAGCGTGTCAGCAATCCTGATAGTTATATTTTATTGAAGTCGGATTTGAATGTTTCGATACAGGCTTTAGAGTATCGAGCTTTTAAGTTAGGATTATTGACTCCAAAGCAACATTCTTACTTTTATCGTCAAATTGCGCAAAAAGGTTACAAAATGATAGAACCTCTGGATGATCAAATTTTTGTTAAAAAACCAAGCAAAGTAAAGAGTATTCTGGACGTCGTTTTGAGTAATCATCTAGTCAGTCTAGCGACTATAATGTCTAAACAAAGTATTCGTTTACAGTTTATAAGCGAAATATTTTCAGTCGAAATGAAATTTTTTGATCAGTATCAAGAAGATAAAAGAACAGATCGATTTGATAACATCATTCCTTTGTACAAAAGAAATAATTTATAATTCAACTGTGAAATAATTTCATGAAGGACATATGGCAGAAATTGGACTTTATCAAACAAGCAGTAGCTTACCAAAAATAATCACACAAGCAGCGAGTAAGAGGAAAGGCACGAAAGGAAGTCTTTCCTTTTTCTTTTGCAGGAGAAAGGCTAGAATCCCCGTTGCAGAAGCAAACTGAATCAAGATGAGCAATTCTGTTGCGCTAAAGACGAGAGCGCAAGAAGCTAAAAAAAGGAAATCCCCTGCACCCATGCGGATATCGATAAAATGAGCCAAAATTCCAAGTATGAGGAAGGAGATCATGACCAGATTCCAGCCAGAGGAAGCTATTAGGATTAGGTGGAAAGTCATCCAGACCAGTAAGGGATATTCCTGATGGCGAAAGTCGTAGATGCCCAAGGTCAAACCAGCAGTGATTAGGATGACTTGACTCAAGGAAAGTAATTCCCAAGAGTAAAGCAGAAAGAGGAGTCCTAAGCCTAGTTCAAAGAGGGCATACCAGACAGGATAGCGGACCTTGCAGTAGCGACAGCAAAAGCGATTGAAGACCTGTGAGAGAATCGGAATCAAATCTAAGGGACGCAAGCGAGTCTGACAGGAATCGCAGTGACTGGCTGGACTGATAATGGATTGCTCTGGAAAACGGTCAATGACCAAACCAAGAAAGGAAGCGAGAATACTCCCGACAAGAAAAAAATAAATATCAATCATACTTATCTATTCGTAAAAAATAGGAGAAGTAGTATAATGGAGAGACATAGATAAGATGGTGAGGTCAAGATGATAATTCGTTTTGAAGAAAAGGTGAGCACAGAAAACGCTCAGCTCGTATGCCAATGGTCCAACTCCCTTGGCAAATCCTTTCAAGAACAATGGATGGGACCAAGGATTCCTTTTCCACTGACCCTTCAAGCCTTGCAAGACTTGGAAGGAGTCTTTTCAATCTTTGATGGACACGAGTTTGTCGGGCTTATCCAGAAAATCAGGCTAGAAGACAGCAATCTTCATATTGGAAGATTCTTTATCAACCCCCAGAAACAGGGGCAGGGCTTAGGTAGGCAGGCTTTAAGGAAATTTGTTAGTTTGGGCTTTGAAAATGAAGATATAGACAGTATTTCTTTAAATGTCCTCGAAGCAAATCAAAGAGCTCAGAATCTTTACCAAAAAGAAGGATTTGAAATCGTTCAAATGGTTGAAGCACCTGTACGGAAATATATTATGAAAAAGAGGAGATAGAAAGCAAACAAAGTCTTTTCCTGTGGTTGGTAGATTCCTATATATGAAATTGATGGGATTTTAGAAAGCCGATTGGAGTGATTTTATTCATGATGGGAAAAAGGGTCTGGACAAAAATGATTGAGAAATAGTTGCTAAAAAAGCGTTTGCATGATACTATATATTGAAAGGAGGTGATAAGATGGTAGAACAAAGAAAATCAATTACCATGAAAGATGTTGCTTTAGAAGCAGGAGTTAGTGTTGGAACAGTTTCACGTGTGATTAATAAAGAAAAAGGCATTAAAGAAGTAACCTTGAAAAAAGTGGAGCAAGCGATTAAAACTTTGAATTACATTCCAGATTACTATGCTAGAGGAATGAAAAAAAATCGAACAGAAACGATTGCAATCATTGTACCAAGTATCTGGCATCCCTTCTTTTCAGAATTTGCTATGCATGTGGAAAATGAAGTCTATAAGAGGAATAATAAATTACTCTTATGTTCTATAAATGGTACAAATAGAGAGCAAGACTATCTGGAGATGTTGCGTCATAATAAAGTTGATGGAGTGGTTGCTATTACCTATAGTCCAATTGAACATTACCTGTCGTCAGGAATTCCCTTTGTCAGTATTGACCGTACATACTCAGATATTGCTATTCCTTGTGTTTCATCAGATAATGATGCAGGTGGAAGAGAAGCAGCTAAACAATTAATTAGTAAAGGATGTCAGCATTTAGCCTTTGTGGGCGGACATAATACAACCATTAATGAAACCAAACGTCGTAGAATTTCCTTTGAAAAGTATGTCCAAGAGCATAAAATACCTCTTAGTATTTTTGATTTGGATGAGACAGTTACTGATTATCATGGGAAGCTAGAGAGGTTCTTGGAAGAAAATTCTTCTATAGATGGAATTTTTACAATTAACGACTTTGCAGCTTTAGATGTTATTGATATACTAGAAAAAAATGGTAAACGTATTCCTCATGATGTCCAAATTATTGGATACGATGGAATTAAAATGGCTGGAGATAGAGATTATCTACTTTCAACTATTGAACAACCATTGGAAGAAATGGCCAAAGAAGCGGTTCGGATTTTGTTTGATATTATTGATGGAAAGACTGTTAATTTGCAGACAATCCTACCAGTAAAATTTGTCGAAGGAAAAACAACAAAAAAATGAAAATAAGTCTTGACAGAAAACGCTATCAATGATAGAATGAATTCAGATAAAAAAGATTTATTTTTTAAAACAAAAATGAAACGTTTCAAAAATAAAATAAATAGACAGCGCCAAGCGCTATCTTTTCTAGGAAAAAATGAAACGTTTCAAAAAAGGAGGTTGCTATGAATGGCAAAGCGAAGCAAGTTTCTCTTTGGGAAAGAATCAAGAAACAAAAACTCTTGTTATTGATGACTGTCCCTGGTTTAGTTTTAACCTTTATCTTTAAATACATCCCTATGTATGGGGTTTTAATCGCATTTAAAGATTATAATCCCTTAAAAGGAATTTTAGGGAGTGATTGGATTGGTTTTTCTGAGTTTACAAAATTCATATCCTCTCCCAACTTTGGTATCTTGTTAGCCAATACTTTAAAATTAAGTATCTATGGTTTATTGCTTGGCTTTTTACCACCAATCATTCTTGCTATTATGCTCAATCAACTCTTGAGTGAAAAAGTCAAAAAACGAATTCAGCTCATTTTATACGCACCAAACTTTATCTCAGTCGTTGTTATCGTTGGTATGATTTTCCTTTTCTTTTCAGTGGGAGGGCCAATCAACAATTTTCTCTCTATGTTTGGAATAAAGGCTGACTTCTTGACAAATCCAGACTTCTTTAGACCTTTATACATCTTTAGTGGTATCTGGCAAGGAATGGGCTGGGCTTCAACGCTCTACACAGCAACATTAGTAAATGTAGATCCAGCTTTAGTAGAAGCATCCCGACTGGATGGAGCCAATATCTTCCAACGAATCTGGCACATTGATATTCCAGCTCTTAAGCCTATTATGGTTATCCAATTTGTTTTAGCTGCAGGTGGAATTATGAATGTCGGATATGAAAAAGCATTCTTAATGCAGACATCGTTGAACTTGCCAACTTCTGAAATTATCTCTACATATGTCTATAAAGTTGGTCTTGTATCAGGAGACTATTCTTACTCAACAGCGGTTGGTTTGTTTAATGCAGTGATTAACGTAGTATTGCTTGTTGCAGTTAACCAAATCGTTAAACGCATGAATAATGGTGAAGGAATTTAAGGAGGAAAGTATGAAAAATTCGATTATGGATACAAAATTTGATAGACGTATCTTACTCTTAAATAAAATCATTATTGTCTTTATCGTTTTGATAACCTTACTTCCTTTACTTTATATCGTCGTAGCATCCTTTATGGATCCTAAGGTTCTGGTTAGTAGAGGGATTAGCTTTAATCCAGCCGATTGGACGGTAGAAGGTTACCAGCGTGTATTCAGTGACCAATCTATTCTAAGAGGTTTTATCAATTCTCTACTATACTCTTTTGGCTTTGCGGCTTTAACAGTCTTGCTATCTGTGTTTACAGCTTATCCTCTTTCTAAGAAAGACTTGGTAGGGCGCCGTTGGATTAACTACTTCTTGATTGTAACCATGTTCTTTGGTGGTGGTTTAGTCCCAACTTACTTGCTGGTAAAAGATTTGGGCATGCTTAATACTCCATGGGCTATCATTGTTCCAGGTGCTGTCAATGTTTGGAATATTATTCTTGCTAGGGCTTATTTCCAAGGATTGCCTGAAGAATTAGTTGAAGCAGCGGTCATTGATGGTGCAAATGATTTACAGATTTTCTTCAAAATCATGCTTCCTCTTGCAAAACCAATTATGTTTGTTCTCTTCCTCTATGCTTTTGTAGGGCAGTGGAACTCATACTTTGATGCAATGATTTATATCAAAGATCCAAACTTGGAACCATTGCAACTAGTACTTCGTAAAATTCTCATTCAGAGCCAACCAGGTCAAGACATGATTGGAGCACAAGCGGCTATGAATGAAATGAAACGTTTAGCTGAATTGATTAAATACGCAACTATTGTCATTTCCAGCTTGCCATTGATTGTTATGTATCCATTCTTCCAAAAATACTTTGATAAAGGAATTATGGCTGGTTCACTTAAAGGATAAAAAAGAAAAAATAAAAGGAGATTTCTCATGAAATTCAAAACATTCTCAAAATCAGCAGTTTTGTTGACAGCTAGTTTAGCAGTACTTGCAGCCTGTGGCTCAAAAAATACAGCTTCAAGTCCAGATTATAAGTTGGAAGGTGTAACATTCCCGCTTCAAGAAAAGAAAACATTGAAGTTTATGACAGCCAGTTCACCGTTAGCACCCAAAGACCCAAATGAAAAATTGATTTTACAACGTTTGGAGAAGGAAACTGGCGTTCATATTGACTGGACCAACTACCAGTCCGACTTTGCAGAAAAACGTAACTTGGATATTTCTAGTGGTGATCTACCAGATGCTATCCACAACGACGGAGCTTCAGATGTGGACTTGATGAACTGGGCTAAAAAAGGTGTTATTATTCCAGTTGAAGATTTGATTGATAAATACATGCCAAATCTTAAGAAAATTTTGGATGAGAAACCAGAATACAAGGCCTTGATGACAGCACCTGATGGGCACATTTACTCATTCCCATGGATTGAAGAGCTTGGAGAAGGCAAAGAATCTATCCATAGTGTCAACGATATGGCTTGGATTAACAAAGATTGGCTTAATAAACTTGGTCTTGAAATGCCAAAAACTACTGATGATCTGATTAAAGTCCTAGAAGCTTTCAAAAACGGGGATCCAAATGGAAATGGAGAGGCTGATGAAATTCCATTTACATTTATTAGTGGTAACGGAAACGAAGATTTTAAATTCCTATTTGCTGCATTTGGTATAGGGGATAACGATGATCATTTAGTAGTTGGAAATGATGGCAAAGTTGACTTCACAGCAGATAATGATAACTATAAAGAAGGTGTCAAATTTATCCGTCAATTACAAGAAAAAGGCTTGATTGATAAAGAAGCTTTCGAACATGATTGGAATAGTTACATTGCTAAAGGTCATGATCAGAAATTTGGTGTTTACTTTACATGGGATAAGAGTAATGTTACTGGAAGTAATGAAAGTTATGATGTTTTACCAGTACTTGCTGGACCAAGTGGTCAAAAACACGTAGCTCGTACAAACGGTATGGGATTTGCACGTGACAAGATGGTTATTACCAGTGTAAACAAAAACCTAGAATTGACAGCTAAATGGATTGATGCACAATACGCTCCACTCCAATCTGTGCAAAATAACTGGGGAACTTACGGAGATGACAAGCAACAAAATATCTTTGAATTTGACCAAGCAACTAACAGCCTCAAACACTTACCACTAAACGGAACTGCACCAGCAGAACTTCGTCAAAAGACTGAAGTAGGAGGACCACTAGCTATCCTAGATTCATACTATGGTAAAGTGACAACTATGCCAGATGATGCCAAATGGCGTTTGGATCTTATCAAAGAATATTATGTTCCTTACATGAGCAATGACAATAACTATCCAAGAGTCTTTATGACACAGGAAGATCTGGATAAGATTGCCCACATCGAGGCAGATATGAATGACTATATCTACCGCAAGCGCGCTGAATGGATTGTAAATGGCAATATTGATGCTGAGTGGGATGATTACAAGAAAGAACTTGAAAAATACGGACTTTCAGATTACCTCGCTATTAAACAAAAATACTACGACCAATACCAAGCAAACAAAAACTAGAGGTTGATTATGGGAGATAAGAAATACACAGTAGAAAAAGCCAATCGTTTTATAGCAGAAAATAAACATCTCGTAAATACTCAATATAAGCCTGAAGAACATTTTTCAGCTGAGATTGGTTGGATCAATGATCCAAATGGATTTGTCTATTTTCGTGGAGAATACCATCTCTTTTATCAATTCTATCCATATGATAGTGTTTGGGGACCTATGCACTGGGGACATGCTAAAAGTAAGGACTTGGTGACTTGGGAGCACTTGCTAGTGGCACTTGCTCCTGACCAAGATTATGACCGAAATGGTTGTTTCTCAGGCTCTGCCATTGTCAAGGATGATCGCCTCTGGCTCATGTACACTGGGCATATCGAAGAAAAAACCGGTGTCCGCCAAGTGCAAAATATGGCATTTTCAGATGACGGGATTCATTTTGAAAAGATTGAACAAAATCCAGTTGCAACAGGAACAGACTTGCCAGATGAGTTGATTGCTGCTGATTTCCGTGATCCAAAACTCTTTGAAAAAGATGGACGCTATTACTCCGTAGTAGCTGCCAAACACAAGGATAATGTGGGCTGTATCGTTCTACTAGGGTCCGATAACCTAGTAGAATGGCAGTTCGAATCCATCTTTTTAAAAGGGGTAGAACACCAAGGCTTTATGTGGGAATGCCCAGATTACTTCGAGTTAGATGGGAAAGATTGCCTTATTATGTCACCCATGCGTTATCAGCGTGAGGGAGACTCATATCATAACATCAACTCATCGCTTTTGTTCACGGGTAAGGTAGATTGGGGAGAAAAATGTTTTATCCCAGAATCAGTTCAAGAAATTGATCATGGCCAAGACTTCTATGCGCCTCAAACATTGTTGGACGATCAAAATCGTCGTATCCTGATTGCTTGGATGCAGACATGGGGGCGTACCCTTCCAACCCATGACCAAGAACACAAATGGGCATGTGCCATGACTTTACCTAGAATTCTAAGATTGGAAGATGGCAAACTAAGACAATTCCCTGTTAAAAAAGGCCAATATCAAATCCAAATAGATAAAGATTGTCATTACCACTTAGGAAATGATATAGATTATCTTGAATTTGGTTATGATAGTAATGCGCAGCAAGTTTACATTGATCGTAGCCATCTTGTTCAAAAAATTCTAGGTGAAGAAGAACAGGACACTAGTCGACGGTATGTAGATATTGAAGCTAAAGAATTGGAAGTTGTTCTAGATAAAAATTCCATCGAGATTTTTGTCAATCAAGGTGAAGCAAGCTTGACTGCAACTTATTACTTAACGGTGCCAGCTGAGCTATCACGAATTGATTAAAAATTAAGTTATTTCTCCTAAAGAAAAAGTTCTCTTTCTAAAATAGTGGAAAGAGGACTTTTTGTGTTTTGGGTATATAAGCTTAGTTTATGGTATTTGTAAAATTGGTGTTGGATTATGATTTAAGCTAGTTTTCTAAAGAATTTGAAAAAAATTTTATTTAAGCAAAAAAACCTTGGTTCCAAGACTTTTCCTGTTGTATTTATATGCCTCCTACAGGGATCGAACCTGTGACCCACGGATTAAGAGTCCGCTGCTCTGCCAGCTGAGCTAAGGAGGCAAAGAAAAAAGCTGTATTGGTGCCGAAACTTCACGGTTTGTATTGAACCCGCGCAATTAAGCAGGTGGGCAACTCGCTCTAACTGAAGCTGTTTCCGTGTGAGACGGCCTACATGCTGTTAGAAGACTTTTGTTTCCCTAATAATACAAAAAATAGTCGGTCAACACTTAAGTGTGAAGTCGTACACCACAGCGTTTCTATACTTATATGATACCACTTTTTCAAAAAAAATCAAGAGGAAAGTGCAATTTTTTGAAAAGGATTTCAGATTTTTCGCAAACGGTCGATAGCTTCCTTTCTTTGAGCCAAGGCCCGTTCATATTTACCAGTATCTTCTGCTTGGAAATAGTGATGATTACGAATTTTTTCTGGCAGATAGTCTTGCTTGACCCAATTTCCAGGATAGTTGTGTGGATAGAGATAGTCTTGGGCATTGCCAAGTTCCTTGCTTCCACTGTAGTGCCCATCACGCAGGTGTCGCGGAATAGGCAAGTGCCCTGATGTTTTGAGGTCAGCAAGTGCCTTATCCATAGCTACATAGGCTGAGTTGGATTTTGGAGAAAGGGCCAAATCAATCACGACATTGGCAATGAGAATGCAGGCTTCTGGGAATCCAATCCTTTGTGCAGCATCCAGAGCAGTCACGGTATGAATCTGGGCTTCAGGGTTGGCCAAACCGATATCTTCATAGGCGATAACGGTCAAGCGTCGAGCGAGACTTGGCAAATCACCAGCCTCAATCAAGCGGGCAGCATAGTGGAGACTAGCATCCACATCCGAGCCACGGATAGACTTTTGCAGGGCTGAGAGGACATCGTAGTGTCCATCCCCATCTTTGTCCATAGTAATATAACTCCGCTGCAGGCTATTTTCCATGATATCAAGGGTGATATGGCGAATGCCCTCGTCATTCTCAGGGGTAGAGAGAATAGCCAGGTCCAGCGAGTTAAAGGTAGAGCGCAGGTCTCCGTTTGTAGAGGTTGCGATGAAATCCAGCACATCCTCATCTAGTTCTACTGGAAAATCAAAACCACGCTCAGGGTTACTTAGAGCTATCTGCAGGGCCTCTTTGACGTCTTGGTTAGACAGAGGTTCTAACTCAAAAATTTGAACTCGGCTACGGATGGCAGGAGTGACCGAGAAGAAAGGATTTTCAGTCGTAGCGCCAATCATGATGACCAGTCCGCTTTCCAAGAGAGGCAAGAGGAAGTCCTGCTTGGTTTTATCTAGTCTATGAATCTCGTCTAGTAATAGGACGAGACCACCAGAGAATTTAGCCTCTTCCGCAATTTCTTGCAGTCGCTTTTTACTATCAACTGTCGCATTGAAAGTTCGAAAGGCATACTTGGTCGTTCCAGCGATGGCAGAGGCAATACTGGTTTTGCCGATTCCCGGAGGGCCATATAGAATCATGGAGGACAGGCGGTTGGCTTCCACCATGCGGCGGATGATTTTTCCAGGTCCGACCAGATGCTCCTGACCGATGACCTGGTCGATGGTTTTAGGGCGCATGCGAAGCGCGAGATTGTCTGGCATAGCAGTCCTTTCTAGCGTGGATTTGAGTAGAATGACTCATCTACTATATCCATTCTAGCCTATTAGTTGTGATATTTCAATGGTTTTGTAATAATCAGGGAGTGAGATAGAATCTTTTTTACTATTTAATTTAATGAGGAGAGGTATCAGCATGAGAGATTTGATTTTCTTTAAAGCTCAAAATAGGATAGTTGAGCCTAAAGAAGTGGAAGTGCTGACTTGAGAAATAATATTGCTGAATGTCATTGTATGAACTATAATGAAAAGAGAGGTGATAAGCAATGGAAATGATGGAACTACCAAGTCAGGAAATTTTGATTTTTACAAAACAAATTCGTCATTGGATTCTTAGTGATCAAGTTATTTCAGGGAAAAGAAAACTTTTCTTCCGAGAAGATACTCCAAAAGAGATTTTAGATTTGTACGAAAACATTAAATCTAAACTTGATTTTGCTTACCAAGAAGTTCATTCTAATAATGGGTTGAAAAAATATGAAAAATAGAATAATTGATGTTTTTGAAGTAGTAAATCGCCTCCTTGTAATAACTGTTGAAAATCCTGATTTTGAATACTTGAGAGTTAATCATACTCAATGAAAATCAAAGAGCAAACTAGGAAACTAGCCGCAGGCTGTACT
>NZ_VMLH01000079.1:0-23446 GCF_013276595.1 Streptococcus sp. 10824 | reverse complement strand
TGAAAGCAGATGAGTATTAGATTATGAAGCAGAGCTGGAAGACGCTGAGATTTTAGGAAAGTTTTGGAATAAGGAAGGTTACTATATTATAGTTTATAACAATGCTAAAAAAGCCCCTGAACTGTTCAAGGTAGAGTTCTCTGAGTGGAAGCGTATGCATATAGGGGAGACATATTAGACAGCGTTAGGGGGATACACTTACTTTTAAGTATCAAAAAAATAAGCACTTCCGTAATTGGAAATGCTTGTTTTTTGATATGTTTAGACTCTTATACTCAATGAAAANNACATATATCTACGGCAAGGCGACGTTGACGTAGTTTGAAGAGATTTTCGAAGAGTATTAGTCTTTATTTTCGTATGGCAAGATCAAGTTCAAGATGATTCCTGTCATGGCTGAAAGAGCAGTACCTGAAAGTGTAACTGGACCAAGTTTAAGGACAGCTCCTCCAAGTCCAAGAACCAACATAGCACTTGCGATGATGAGGTTTCGCATTTGAGCGAAATCAACACGTTCTTTAATCAAGACTTTCAAACCATTGCTGGCGATAACCCCATAGAGAAGGATTGACATACCACCAAGTACAGCGTTTGGAATAGTTGAAATCAAGGCAGTGAATTTACCAAGGAAGCTGAGGGCAATCGCGATGAAGGCAGCGTTACGGATAACTGAGACAGAAGCGATACGAGTCATACCGATAACCCCTGTATTTTCTCCGTAAGTTGTATTGGCTGGTCCACCAAGGAAGGCAGAAACAGAAGTTGCGATACCGTCACCAAGAAGAGTACGGTGAAGACCTGGTTCTTTTAAGAATTGACGGCCACAGATTTGACCCAAAACAGTATGATCTCCGATATGTTCAGAAATTGTTACGATAGCGATTGGCAAGATAGCGATGGCTTCTGGACCAAAGTAAAGATTGTATTCTTTAAAGGCACCACCTGTGTTAAATGGCAAGTAGAAACCAGGAATTTCAAACCAGTTAGCTTTAAGAACTGGTGTAAAGTCAACCAAGCCAAGAGTTAGTGCGAAGAGGTAACCACCGATAATGGCAAAGAGAAATGGAATGATTCGTAGGAATCCTTTTCCCTTTGTATTGATAAAGGCAGCAATCAAGAAAGTAACAACTGCTACAAGAGCATTTTTCCAGTTTCCATCAGCTACAAGACCAGCGTTGGTAACAGCTGAACCTGCAAGTCCAAGACCGATAACGATAATCATAGGTCCGATGATGATTGGTGGCAAGAGTCTATCAATCCATTTTGTTCCTACAAATCGGATGCTGGTAGCAACAAGGACATAGACCAAACCAGTCAAGATAACTCCAGTTTGAGCAGCAGATATATCTCCTCCCATTTCCTTCATAGCTAGTGACATAGCTGTGATAAAGGCGAATGAAGAACCTAGATAAACTGGAACTTTAAAACCAGTAGCAATCATGTAGATGAGTGTTCCAACACCTGAAGCAAAAAGGGCAACAGATACAGGCATTCCCAAAATCAAGGGTACCAAGATGGTCGCACCAAACATGGCGAAAACGTGTTGGAAGCTAAGGAGAGTTCCTTTTCCAGTCGAAGGACGTTGGTCAACGTCTAGTAACAAATCAACAGTTGATTCTTGTTTCATATAAACCTCACTTTTGGGCATCAAAAAAGAGCCCATTATTTTACAGCAATAGGCCCTCAGAGTAAGACTTCTCTAAAATCTAGATTTTAGAGAGTTTCAAGTATTTCTGCGTCTTCGTCACCTCACGGGATGACATTAAAAACCTTTGCTTAGGACAGTATAGCAGAAAAAAATGATTTTGTAAATCATTTTTTCCCGAGCCTAAAAATAAGAGAGCGAGGATGACTTTGTAAACATTTTTTACTAAAAAATTTAAAGCGGGCGTTTGTTGGGCATGCCAGCCTTTCTCGGATATTTATTTGGTGTTTCTTTTTTCTTTTCCACCACTGTGATATAACGCGGATTTCCATTTGGTAGGGCGTAGTTGAGATTGTCTTCGACTTTACTGAAGAGGAGGTTGAGGGCATTCTTAGCTTCTAATAACTCCTCAGGAGCATTGCTGGCCTTGAGTGCCAATAGTTTTCCGCCAACTTTAAGGTAAGGAATTGTCAATTCAGATAAGACCTGCATACGGGCAACCGCACGAGCTGTTACAAAATCATATTGAGCACGGAAGTTTTTGTCTTGTGCCAAGTCTTCTGCACGTCCATGGTAGAAATGAACATCGTCCAAATCCAGTTCTTGAGCCAAGAGTTGTAGGAAGTTGATGCGCTTATTGAGTGAATCAATAATGGTCACATCTAACTGAGGATAGAGAATTTTCATTGGTAGACTAGGAAATCCTGCCCCAGCCCCGATATCAAGCAATTTGATATTTTCATTGGGAATCAAACCTTGAAGAATGGGTGCAATCGAATCGTAAAAATGTTTGAGATAAACTTCTTCCTTGTCCGTAATCGCCGTCAAATTAATCTTCTCATTCCACTCGACTAAGAGTTCAAAATAACGTTCAAATTGTTTTTTTTGCTGGTCCGAAAGTGGAAGATTTTGCTCGGCAAGCAAGTTGTAAAATGTTTCTGGTTTCATAGTTATTTCCTTCTTTAGTATCATCTTATTTTACCACAATCATTAAAAATTTGATATACTGGTACTAATCTAAAAGTAGAAAGGACTTATATCATGACTTGGATTATTCTTGGAGTTATCGCTCTTGTTGTTATTTTTGTGATTGTTAGCTATAACGGTTTGGTTAAGAATCGTATGCAAACAAAGGAGGCTTGGAGCCAAATTGATGTTCAGTTGAAACGTCGAAATGACCTCTTGCCAAACTTGATTGAGACTGTAAAAGGTTATGCTAAATATGAAGGTTCTACCCTTGAAAAGGTGGCAGAACTACGTAACCAAGTGGCGGCAGCGACTTCACCAGCAGAAGCTATGAAAGCCAGTGATGCCCTCACTCGTCAGGTTTCAGGTATTTTTGCAGTTGCAGAAAGCTATCCAGATTTGAAAGCTAGTGCTAACTTTGTTAAATTGCAAGAGGAGTTGACAAACACAGAAAATAAAATTTCTTACTCTCGTCAACTCTACAACAGTGTTGTCAGCAACTACAATGTAAAATTAGAGACTTTCCCAAGCAACATTATCGCTGGAATGTTTGGATTTAAAGCAGCAGATTTCCTTCAAACACCAGAAGAGGAAAAGGCAGTTCCTAAGGTTGATTTTAGCGGTTTAGGTGACTAAGATGCTGTTTGATCAAATTGCAAGCAATAAACGAAAAACGTGGATTTTATTGCTGGTATTTTTCCTACTCTTAGCTCTTGTTGGTTATGCGGTTGGTTACCTCTTTATGCGGTCTGGGATTGGTGGTTTGGTTATCGCACTGATTATCGGCTTTATCTATGCCTTGTCCATGATTTTTCAATCAACAGAGATTGTCATGTCCATGAACGGGGCGCGTGAGATTGATGAACAAACGGCACCAGATTTCTACCACGTAGTGGAAGATATGGCTATGGTCGCTCAGATTCCTATGCCCCGTGTTTTCATCATTGATGATCCAGCCTTAAATGCCTTTGCGACAGGTTCTAACCCTCAAAATGCGGCGGTTGCTGCGACTTCAGGTCTACTAGCTATCATGAATCGTGAAGAACTAGAAGCTGTTATGGGACATGAAGTCAGTCATATTCGTAATTATGATATCCGTATTTCGACTATTGCAGTTGCCCTTGCTAGTGCTATCACCATGCTTTCTGGTATGGCAGGTCGTATGATGTGGTGGGGTGGAGCAGGTCGCAGACGAAGTGATGATGACCGAGATGGAAATGGTCTTGAAATCATTATGCTAGTGGTTTCCCTACTAGCTATTGTACTGGCACCTCTCGCTGCAACCTTGGTTCAGCTCGCTATTTCTCGTCAGAGGGAATTTCTGGCAGATGCATCTAGTGTCGAGCTGACTCGCAATCCCCAGGGAATGATTAATGCCCTAGATAAGTTGGACAATAGCAAACCTATGAGTCGCCACGTCGATGATGCTAGCAGTGCACTTTATATCAATGATCCTAAGAAAGGGGGAGGGTTCAAAAAACTCTTTTATACCCACCCACCTATCTCAGAACGGATTGAACGTTTAAAACATATGTAAAATGAAGGCTGGAAAAAGTCTTTAAAATCTGAAAAACGCATAATATCAGGTGTGAAAACTTGATATTATGCGTTTTATTATGGGAAGATTTACTTCTTTTTCTCCTAAAATTGTGTTTTTGCCCCACATATTTGCGATGTTGAAAATTTATAAATCTTGAAAATTAACTACCTCCAAACCGTGTTCTGTTAAGCGATAGATGATTGAACAGATCTCTTTTAAGAAACAACGGTCATGCGAAACAGTGATGAGACCACCAGGATAAGTGGCAAAGAGTTTTCTAATTTCGGGTTGAGAAGTTGGAGAAAAGTTTCGTGTGGGTTCATCTAGCAGGAGAAAGTTTGGTTTGCGCAAGACTAAATCCAAAAGCAGGAGTTTTCCTTGTTGTCCGCCAGATAAGAAGCGAATTTGATGCTGCATTTCTGGATAACTGAAATTGAGACTGGCTAAGTGAGATTGGATTTTTTGTAGTTCCTCTTTTTCCCCAGTTTTACTTAGATAGGCTATTGGTGATAAATCCAATTGCAGTTTTTGCTGGTAATCTTGTGGCATATAACCAAGCGAAATCTCTCTTTTAGCATTAAAAAGTTGCTGTAACTTGGCTAATAGGGTCGATTTTCCAATACCATTTGACCCTATAATACCGATTTTTTCTTGGCCACGGACAGTTAATTGTAGTTCTTGCACCAAAATTCGCTCGCCAATGGATAAATTTTCTTTTTCCAGTTGGATTAAGACTTTAGAAGTAGGTAATGGCTGTATATCTGAGAAGAAAAGTCTGATTTCTTCCTCTTCAAGTGGCTTTTGGGTCATGGCCTGAGCTGCTCTTTCGTAGCGTTTTTCTTGAGAGAGGACAGTTTTCATCTTTTTAGCCAATAGGCGACCGGCAGTACTGTCTTTGGTAGCTCGAAGAGCAGTTTCTACATTTTGTTTAACTCGTTGATGTTTTTCCATGGTTTTATCGTAGGCTCTTTGGTCGTTGGCTGCTTGCTGGGTTTGTCTGGCAAAATTAGCCTTTCTCTGCTCACTATAACTATCATAGTCTAAATGCTCTACTAGTGTTTCTGCTTCTTTACGGTGCTTGACCAGTCGCAAGTGAACAATAGTGTCTGCCGTTTCAGAAAGAAAGTCCTCATCATGGGAAATGAAAATAACGGTTTGCCGAATCTTGCGCATTTGACCTTTTAGCCAATCAACCGTCTCAAGATCCAAGTCATTTGAAGGTTCATCTAAAAATAGAATCTCAAAAGGTTTGGCTAACTCATGGATGAGCTGAATTTTCAAAGCTTCACCCCCTGATAGACTACCAATCTCTTGGTCGCTTGCGAAACGATTGCTATCAAAATGCAATTCCTCAGCTAAACGATAGAGGACACTGTAATCTAAATCAATAGTATCTAAAAAGAAGTAGTCGTGTAGAGTTCTATTTTTCAGGTCCTCAGGAAGTTTTTGAGGAATGTAGGCTATTGATTGATAATCAGATTGAATGTCTCCCCCGATAGTGAAATCAGGCAAAGTTTCCCCCATTAAAATTTTAAGTAAGGTGGATTTGCCATTTCCTTCTTCACCAATAATAGCGACCTTTTCCCTGTCTTGGATGGTCATGCTGAGGTCAGAGACAAGGTCTCGTAAATCTTTGTTTTGTGTGATGGTCAGGTGATTGATTTTTATCATATGATTGCCCTTTCTAGAATGTTGATACTACATAACAAAAAGCTCTACTTTACCTAGTAGAGCCCAAAGTCTATGTCAAAAAAACTCTATTAATACTCTTCGAAAATCTCTTCAAACCACGTCAGCGTCGCCTTACCGTATATATGTGACTGACNNGCTTCCTAGTTTGCTCTTTGATTTTCATTGAGTATAAAATGCCAGAAAAAGAGCATAAAAGAGTACACAAAAAGAGACAAAAACAAGATCTACTAAATAAAGGTTTTTTATTTGATAGGCTTAGTTGTTCATGTCTCCCTTACCTCCGAGTATTGGTATCTTTATACTATACTTTTAAGGAAATTTTGTCAACAGAAAACTGGAAATTCCAAGCTCTAAAATACGAGTGATAAGCATTAGTACCGAGTTCTTTGTCTTCCATAGGGGCATCCTCCTTGCTCTGATGTAGTATAGCACTAAAAAACAAAATATCATAGTGGACATATTAAAAACTTGAATGTTAATTACAAAGTTTGGTGGGTTGATTTGTAGACTTTTCATGGTATAATCAAGAGAGTAAATCTTTATGGAGGAAGTATGAAATTAAATATTCAAGAAATTCGTAAGCAGTCTGAAGGCTTGCATTTTGAACAAACCTTAGATCTAGCCGCAGACCTGCGTGCACGCAATCAAGAAATTTTAGATGTAAAAGATATTCTTGCAGTTGGGAAAGTACAGTACGAAGACCATATGTATTTCTTAGATTATCAACTATCTTATACCATTGTTCTTGCTTCAAGTCGCAGTATGGAGCCAGTTGAGTTAGTTGAATCTTATCCAGTAACGGAAGTTTTCATGGAAGGTGCAACTAACCAACTAGATCAGGAAGTTTTAGACGATGATTTGGTCTTGCCAATCGAAAATGGAGAACTGGACCTTGCTGAGAGCGTGTCAGACAATATCCTATTAAACATTCCTATCAAGGTTTTGACGGCTGAAGAAGAGGCTGGTCAAGGATTTGTTTCAGGAAATGACTGGCAAATCATGACAGAAGAAGAATACCAAGCCCAACAGGCAGTTAAGAAAGAAGAAAACAGTCCTTTTGCTGGCTTACAAGGACTATTTGACGGAGACGAATAATGGTCTTGTCAAAAAAACGCGCACGAAAGGTGCTAGAAGAAATCATTGCTCTGTTTCCAGATGCCAAACCCAGTCTTGATTTTACCAATCATTTTGAACTCTTGGTTGCGGTCATGTTGTCAGCACAGACAACGGATGCAGCGGTAAATAAGGCCACACCAGGTCTCTTTGCTGCCTTTCCAACGCCACAAGCCATGTCTGTTGCGACAGAGAGTGAGATTGCTTCACACATTTCTCGCCTGGGACTGTATCGAAATAAGGCTAAATTCCTTAAAAAATGTGCCCAACAGTTACTAGATGATTTTGATGGTCAAGTCCCTCAGACACGTGAGGAATTAGAGAGTTTGGCAGGTGTTGGTCGCAAGACAGCCAATGTTGTCATGAGTGTGGGCTTTGGGATTCCAGCTTTTGCAGTGGATACTCATGTGGAGCGTATTTGCAAACACCACGATATTGTCAAAAAATCAGCGACACCACTTGAGGTGGAAAAGCGGGTCATGGATATCTTGCCGCCTGAGCAGTGGTTAGCAGCTCATCAGGCCATGATTTATTTTGGAAGAGCCATTTGTCATCCTAAAAATCCAGAGTGTGACCAGTACCCACAGTTATATGACTTTAGCAATTTGTAAGATAGGGTTTCAAAAGTTTTTGCTTGATTTTAGGCTCGCTTTGTGCTATAGTAATTGATAATTAAATATTCCTTTAAACCTGTCCCGTGAGACAGGCAAGGAGCGCGATAAAGTAGAAGGGTGAAGTCTATACTGTGTGCAGTAGGGCTTGCTTGGCTATACATTTCAAGTCTCCTTGTTTAAGGAGACTTTTCTTTTTGGAGGTTTGTCATGAAGACAAAAGAAGTTGTAGACGAATTGACCGTCAAACGAGCGATTACGCGTATTACTTATGAGATTATCGAACGCAACAAAGATTTGAATAAGATCGTCTTGGCTGGTATTAAAACTCGTGGTGTCTTTATCGCCCACCGAATCCAAGAACGTTTGGAACAGCTAGAAAATCTTTCAGTTCCTGTTGTGGAATTGGATACTAAACCTTTCCGTGATGATGTTAAAAGTGGAGAAGATACTTCTTTGGTTTCTGTCGATGTGACAGACCGTGAAGTTATCTTGGTGGATGATGTGCTTTATACAGGTCGTACCATCCGTGCTGCTATTGATAATATTGTAGGTCATGGTCGTCCTGCGCGCGTGAGTCTTGCGGTGCTAGTTGATCGTGGACATAGAGAATTGCCAATCCGTCCAGATTACGTTGGAAAAAATATCCCAACTAGTCGTTCTGAAGAAATCATCGTAGAGATGGCAGAACTTGATGGTCAAGACAGAGTTCTGATTACTGAAGAAGCTTAGAAAGCTAAAGGAGTGGCCATGTCAGAAAATCAACAAGCATTGAACCATGTGGTGTCCATGGAAGACCTCACTGTCGATCAAGTGATGAAATTGATCAAACGAGGGATTGAGTTTAAAAACGGAGCTCAGCTTCCTTATGAAAACCACCCGATTGTTTCCAATCTTTTCTTTGAGGATTCTACACGGACGCATAAGTCCTTTGAAGTGGCAGAGATTAAACTGGGGCTGGAACGACTTGACTTTGATGTGAAGACTAGTTCAGTCAATAAGGGTGAGACACTTTATGATACCATTTTGACTCTGTCTGCTTTAGGAGTGGATGTCTGTGTGATTCGCCACCCTGAGGTTGACTACTACAGAGAGTTAATTGCTAGTCCCACGATTACGACTTCCATCATCAATGGTGGAGATGGTTCGGGACAACATCCTAGCCAGAGCTTGCTTGATTTGATGACTATTTATGAGGAATTTGGCCACTTTGAGGGTCTCAAGGTTGCGATTGCAGGTGACTTGGACCATTCACGCGTTGCCAAATCCAATATGCAGATTTTGAAACGCTTGGGAGCTGAACTTTATTTTGCTGGACCTGAGGAATGGAGAAGTCAAGAGTTTGCAGACTATGGACAGTTTGTAACCATTGATGAAATCATTGATCAGGTGGATGTCATGATGTTTCTCCGTGTGCAACATGAACGCCATGATAGCGGAGCAGTCTTTTCAAAAGAAGACTACCATGCCCAACATGGCTTGACTCAAGAACGTTATGACCGTTTGAAAGAAACAGCAATCCTCATGCACCCAGCTCCAGTCAACCGTGATGTAGAAATCGCAGACCACTTGGTTGAAGCACCAAAATCACGGATTGTCCAACAAATGACCAATGGTGTCTTTGTTCGAATGGCAATCTTAGAATCCGTACTGGCGAGTAGAAACGCCAACTAAAACACAAGACGTTAAAAGACGCCAGTGAGCGTCCACGAGAGGTGAAAATATGACAAAAAGACTTCTAGTATTAGAAGATGGTACAGTTTTTGAAGGCAAGGCCTTCGGAGCAGATATTGATGTAACTGGTGAAATTGTCTTTAATACAGGCATGACCGGCTACCAAGAATCCATTACAGACCAGTCTTATAATGGACAAATCTTGACCTTTACTTATCCTTTGGTGGGAAATTATGGAATTAACCGTGATGATTACGAATCCATTATTCCAACTTGTAAGGGAGTTGTTGTTTTCGAAGAAGCACGTAGAGCTAGTAACTGGCGCAACCAAATGACCTTGGATGAATTTTTGAAAGCCAAGAAAATTTCGGGTATTTCAGGGATTGATACACGTGCTCTTACCAAGATTATCCGTAAGCATGGTACCATGCGTGCAACCTTGACCCATGTTGGGGACAGCATGGATCATGTGACGGACCAGCTCCAAGCGACAGTCTTGCCGACAGACAATATCAAACAGGTTTCTACTAAAACTTCATATCCAGCTCCTGGAGTTGGTTTGAGCGTGGTGCTAGTGGACTTTGGTCTCAAGCACTCAATCCTACGTGAACTTTCTAAGCGAAACTGTAACGTGACGGTTGTTCCTTATTCAACAACGGCGGAAGAAATTCTCCATCTCAATCCTGACGGAGTTATGTTGTCAAACGGTCCAGGTAACCCAGAAGATGTTCCACAAGCACTGGACATGATTCGTGGTGTGCAAGGAAAAATTCCAATCTTTGGTATTTGTATGGGGCATCAACTCTTTGCAATGGCAAACGGGGCTAAGACTTACAAGATGAAATTTGGACACCGTGGATTCAACCATGCGGTACGCGAAATTGCTACAGGACGTGTGGATTTTACAAGTCAAAACCATGGTTATGCAGTTAGCCGTGAGGATTTGCCAGAGCATTTGATTATCACCCATGAAGAAATCAATGACAAGTCAGTTGAAGGTGTGCGTCACAGATACCAACCTGCTTTCTCTGTTCAATACCATCCAGATGCAGCCCCTGGTCCACACGACGCTAGCTACCTATTTGACGAGTTTATCGAGATGATGGAAGCTTTTAAACAATCAAACTAAGAATGAGTAAAAGCTCGTCGGAGAATTTATGTAACTGAACACGGACGGAAAGCTCGGAATTTAGAGAAACCAACTTGGATTGTCAATCCTTCCTTGGTTTCCTAAAATTCAATCGCTTTCTATTCGTCCTTTGTATCTTATTTAATGGCAATCTGAGAGTTGCCGAATAGAAAGGCAGGTCGTTTCTTTTAGTCGCTATCAGGCGAACTAAAAACTCCCTGCACTAGATTTTTTACCGAAAAATATCGTTTCGCTAAAAAATCGTCGGAGAATTTATTTAATGTCGCTCAGTGAGGCGACGAATAGAAAGGAGAAGGGTGGTCCGTATTTGCTGAACTGAATACGGGCTACGGACGGTGCTAAAAAGATAGTTATTCCTAGAACTGACAGTTCTTCGTCATAACTCCTATTTTAGCTTTGTCCGCTTGACGCCCTTAATATCTTATATATGCCTAAACGTACTGATATTCAAAAAATTATGGTGATTGGTTCTGGTCCGATTATTATTGGTCAGGCTGCTGAGTTTGACTACGCTGGGACCCAGGCTTGCTTGTCTTTGAAAGAGGAAGGTTATGAGGTGGTTTTGGTTAATTCAAACCCTGCAACCATCATGACGGACAAGGAGATTGCGGACAAGGTTTATATTGAACCGATTACACTTGAGTTTGTGACACGTATTCTTCGTAAGGAGCGTCCAGATGCCTTGCTACCAACACTCGGTGGTCAAACAGGGCTTAATATGGCCATGGAATTGTCTAAAAATGGTATACTAGATGAGCTTGGTGTTGAACTTCTGGGTACTAAACTATCTGCCATTGATCAAGCGGAGGACCGTGACCTCTTTAAACAATTGATGGAAGAGCTCAACCAACCAATTCCAGAATCTGAAATTGTCAACACAGTAGAAGAAGCAGTTGCCTTTGCTGCAACTATTGGCTACCCAGTCATCGTCCGTCCAGCCTTTACTCTTGGTGGTACTGGTGGTGGTATGTGTGCCAATGAGGGAGAATTACGTGAAATCGCTGAAAATGGTTTGAAATTGTCACCTGTTACCCAATGTTTGATTGAGCGTTCAATTGCTGGTTTCAAGGAAATTGAATACGAAGTCATGCGTGACTCAGCTGACAATGCTTTGGTTGTATGTAACATGGAAAACTTTGACCCAGTCGGGATTCACACAGGAGATTCCATTGTATTTGCCCCTGCCCAAACCATGTCAGATTATGAAAATCAAATGCTTCGTGACGCAAGCTTGAGCATCATTCGTGCCCTTAAGATTGAAGGGGGATGTAACGTTCAGTTGGCCCTTGATCCCCACAGCTTCAAGTACTATGTCATCGAAGTAAACCCTCGTGTATCGCGTTCGTCAGCCCTTGCTTCTAAGGCGACAGGTTACCCAATTGCCAAATTGGCTGCTAAGATTGCCGTCGGTTTGACCTTGGATGAGGTTATTAACCCAGTCACAGGTTCAACCTATGCCATGTTTGAACCAGCCCTTGACTATGTGGTGGCTAAGATTCCACGTTTCCCATTTGACAAGTTTGAAAAGGGTGAGCGCCGTCTTGGGACACAGATGAAGGCCACTGGAGAAGTCATGGCTATCGGTCGAAACATCGAAGAATCTCTCCTTAAGGCCTGTCGCTCCCTTGAAATTGGGGTGCACCACAATGAAATGCCTGAACTTGCAGCAGTTTCTGATGATTCCTTGATTGAAAAAGTAGTCAAAGCACAAGATGACCGCCTCTTCTACGTATCAGAAGCCATTCGCCGTGGCTACACACCAGAAGAAATTGCTGAATTGACTAAGATTGATATATTCTATCTTGATAAACTCTTGCATATCTTTGAAATTGAGCAAGAATTGGGTGCCCAGCCACAAGATCTAGATGTTTTGAAAACTGCCAAACTCAATGGTTTCTCAGACCGTAAGATTGCTGAACTATGGGAAACGACTGCAGACCAAGTTCGTCAGCTTCGTTTGGAAAACAAGATTGTCCCAGTCTACAAGATGGTAGATACTTGTGCGGCAGAATTTGACTCTGAAACACCATACTTCTATTCAACCTATGGTTGGGAAAACGAGTCTATCAAGTCTGATAAAGAATCTGTACTTGTCCTAGGTTCAGGTCCAATCCGTATTGGTCAAGGGGTCGAGTTTGACTATGCAACGGTTCACTCAGTTAAGGCTATCCAGGCGGCTGGCTATGAAGCCATCATCATGAACTCAAACCCAGAGACCGTTTCTACAGACTTCTCTGTATCAGATAAGCTTTACTTTGAGCCATTGACATTCGAAGATGTTATGAATGTCATTGACTTGGAGCAACCAAAAGGGGTTATCGTTCAGTTTGGTGGTCAAACAGCCATCAAACTTGCGGAGCCATTGGCAAAAGCAGGTGTGACCATCCTTGGTACACAGGTTGCTGACCTAGACCGTGCCGAAGACCGTGACCTCTTCGAGCAAGCTCTCAAAGATTTGGATATTCCACAGCCACCAGGACAAACGGCTACCAATGAAGAAGAAGCAGTTCTTGCAGCTCGCAAGATTGGTTTCCCAGTCCTCGTTCGCCCATCTTATGTACTTGGTGGACGTGCCATGGAAATCGTTGAAAACGAAGAAGACCTTCGTTCTTACATGCGAACTGCTGTTAAGGCTAGTCCAGACCACCCAGTTCTTGTCGATTCTTACATTGTTGGTCAGGAGTGCGAAGTTGATGCCATCTCAGACGGGGAAAATGTTCTCATCCCTGGTATCATGGAGCATATCGAACGTGCCGGTGTCCACTCAGGTGACTCAATGGCCGTTTACCCACCACAAACCTTGTCGCAAAAGGTTCAGGAAACCATTGCAGACTACACAAAACGTCTAGCAATCGGTCTTAACTGCCTTGGAATGATGAACATCCAGTTTGTTATCAAGGATGAAGAAGTCTACGTTATTGAGGTCAATCCACGTGCCAGCCGTACGGTTCCATTCCTTTCTAAGGTAACCAATATTCCTATGGCTCAGGTGGCGACTAAGCTCATTCTTGGGCAAAGTTTATCAGAACTTGGCTACCAAGATGGACTTTACCCTGAAAGCACCCGCGTTCATATCAAGGCACCTGTCTTCTCCTTTACCAAACTAGCTAAGGTAGACAGCTTGCTCGGTCCTGAGATGAAATCAACAGGTGAAGTTATGGGTTCTGATACGACTTTGGAAAAAGCTCTCTATAAAGCTTTTGAAGCTTCTTACCTCCACTTGCCAACCTTTGGTAATGTTGTCTTTACCATTGCTGATGATGCAAAAGAAGAAGCCTTGGACTTGGCTCGTCGTTTCCAAAATATTGGCTATGGAATCCTCGCGACAGAAGGGACAGCAGCCTTCTTTGCCAGTCATGGATTACATGCTCAGCCTGTTGGAAAGATAGGTGATGAAGATAAGGATATCCCAAGCTTTGTTCGCAAGGGAAGAATCCAAGCTATCATTAATACAGTTGGAACAAAACGAACTGCTGACGAAGATGGTGAGCAAATCCGTCGTTCAGCTATTGAACACGGGGTACCCCTATTCACAGCCTTAGATACAGCTAACGCCATGCTTAAGGTACTTGAAAGTCGTAGCTTTGTTACAGAAGCGATTTAAATAGAAAAATAAGATATAGCAGACTGAATTTAGAACAGTACACAGGAATACTAAAATATTTCTAGAAATTAATTTGAATTTTCTAATTGATTTGTTCGTATCTTATTTCAATCTACTATAGAAAAAAGTCTTTAAAATTATAAAACGCATAATATCAGGTGTTGAAAACCTTGATATTATGCGTTTTATTGTAGGAATATTTACTTCATTTTCTACTAAAATTATGTTTTTGAATAACCTCTATCTTAGTAGTTTGTATGGTCGCCCTCAATCAGTTTTTACGATAAGCTTTAATGCTATGACTATACCATTCTTGCATTTCTTTTGATGGTGGTGTCATATAATCCCCATACATCTGGGTTAAAAATTGGTCATATTTTTTTGGCACAGGCAACATACGACCTTCAAACTCAGTCAAAATCAGTTCTTTAAAGGTATCAACTGGGAAGATTTCTTTCATCCCTTCCTTACCGATCCCAATTCCTCCTTCATATTGAGGAGAGTTGGTTGTAGCATTTTTGACTAGCTGATCAATTTTCTTGTAAAAGTAACGGGGATTGACCACTCGGAGGGCATACCAGCTACATAATCTAAGAAAATCTTTTAATTTGCTATCACCGTGAACTGCTCGTGATTTTTTGATATAAGCTAGTTGACGAAGAGCCACATACTTATAGCTCTTGTCGACAATGCTCAAGTCTGTAAATCGATCAATTGGGAAGACATCGATGAAAAGGCTGGTATCATGACGCTTGTACTTAACATGGTCTTCTATAACAGTAGAAGTGTCCAAAATCGATGCGAAATTATGGAAGTACCAAGAAGATGTATCGTAGGAAAGAACCTTGTAGCGAGGGTGATTTTCTTCTTCAATAATCTTCAGTAAACGCTCATAATCCTCACGATAAAGGGAAATATCAATATCATCATCCCAAGGAATCATACCTTTGTGGCGGATGGCTCCAAGCATGGTTCCATAACTGAGAAAATAAGGAATATCATGTTTCTTACAAGTCTCATCAATATAGTCTAGCAGAGCTAGTTGAATTTCTTTAATTTCTTTTTTTTCTAAATATTGCATCCTAATCCTCCAATTTATAAGCGTGAAATTCATGACTGTAGAAGCGTTTTTCTGCTGGTGGTAGGGTCATATAATCTCCATAAAATTGTGTCAAAATAGTATCAAATTTTTCAGGTGCTGGAAGGCTTAAATTTTCAAAGGGTAAATCAATTATTTTATCGAAGGTACCACTTGGGAAGACTTCCTTTTCCTTAAATTTAGAAGGGATAAAAGCCATATACTGACCATTTTCACGACTATATTTTTGAATTTCTTTCTCGATTTTATGTGCGAAATAACGAGGAGAAACCGGTCGAAGGAGCAACCAAAAGGCTGTTCGTATCCAATCTTTTAAAAGGCTATCCTTATAGACAATATTTTTATGTTTACTGAAAGACAGCAGTTTGAAGCTTTCCAGTTTATAACAAGTATCAATGACCTTAGGATCATCAAAGCGATCTATAGGGAAAATATCGATAAAGATACCAGACTCATAGGTTTTTGTATTTCGAGTATCAATAATTTTAGTCGTACTGTCGGTTATCTTTATAAAGTTGTTAAAGTAGTTCTTATCAGTTTCTAAGGAAAGGAGCTTATACTTGCTTTTTTCCTTTTGAAAAATGTTAATAAATCGTTGGTAGTCTTCTCTAGGCATGGACAGATCAATATCGTCGTCCCAAGGAATAAAGCCTTGATGTCGAACCGCCCCAATCAGAGTACCGTAGTTAATAATATAGTTGATATTGTGCTTTTTACAGAGAGTATCAATATAATCTAAAATTTCTAATTCAATTTGTTTGGCATCTTCAATGGTTAGTTGTTTCATTTTAAACTCCTATGATCTTTTGAATTTATTTTTTAAGGCTAGGACATGGTTTAAAAATTCATAGAAAATGCTATCTTTTGTGAAGACAAGTAGACCAATATAAGAGATGGCTGATAGCAAGACAATCAAACCAGTATTAATCAAAAATGGCAAATTAATGACCATATCCACAGGATACAAGAAATTAATCAGGAAATAAATTCCTACAAAGGAAAGTGAAAAGAGCGAGTATCGAACAGTATAGCTAAAGATATGTCCCAAGTGAATAAGTTGTTTTCTATGGATGAAAATGATATAGAAAACAAGTAGAGAGGCCTCTGATAGCATAGTTGTCAGTAAGTAGTATTCAGGAGCCACGATATGGTTGAAAAAGAGGAGACTATTTAAGCCCAAATTGAGTAGCCCAGCAAAGACTGTATAGACTGTGATACGTTTTTCATAGCCATTGGTAAAGAGAATTTGGGAACCAAGAATGGTATCTAAGGCCAGGATAATCGTACGAAAAGCGAAGAGAGAGGTCAAGATGCCACCTCCGATATATTTTTCACTACCGTAAAGTAGGATGGCATTTGGTCCTAAAACCATGAGTCCAAAGCTCAGTGGAATGATAAAGAAGTTAAAGATTCGACTACCTCTATTAACCAGAGAAACATAGGCTTCCTTATCGCCTTTTCCTAGATAGTAACTAAGACGAGGCACACTCACTCCGATAGCTCCTGTTACAACACCAGCAATAACGGTCACAATTCGTTGAGCTATGGTGTAGTAACTAACGTTGACATCAATCCCTGTTTTAACGAGGAAGAGACGATCCAAAAAAGTGAAGAGCATATTGGCATTAGCAAAGACCAACATGGCTGTCAGAGGGAGAAAGAGCGGTTTAAAATCACTGATGTGAATTTTAACAAGCTTAATGTCTCTTTTAATCCAAAAATAACTAATCAGATAGTTAATCAGTGTCGATAAACTCATCACAAGTGTATAGACAACAATATCGTGTTCATTTTTGACAAATAAGAAAATAGAGACCAGCATCAGGATACGGATGAAGGCAGTTTTGTAAAAGAGAAAACTGTAATTTTCCAGAGCTTCATTGACCCATTCGATTGAAAAAATCTGGGCAATGAGTTGAATCCCCATAACAAGGTAGACCTTTTTGACGATTGGATTATCAGTAAAGAAGAGAGGATAGGCTAGGATATAGACAGCAGTGGTCAAAATCGTACAAGCGATGCACAAATAAAAAAGACTAGAAAAGGTTCTGTTAAGATCTTTTTTGTTATCCTTGACATTACTGATAGCCCTTAAACCGTAGTTATAGACACCATAAGTTGCAAAGGGCAAGAAAAATGACAAAATAGTGTCGACTGAGTTGAAGTAACCATAGTCAGTTCGGTCCAAGACACGCGCGACATAGGTTCCAGTTAGGATGGGAAAAATAATATTCAAGACACGAATTCCCATGTAAGATAGAGCATTTAATTTTATACTTTTCATTCAATTTACCTCGTTTTTCATTATATCATAAAGTTAGCTAATAAGAAATGAAGGGCAGTAAGTCAAGTAATCACTTTGAAGTTTCAAATCTTAAGTTTTAAGTTTTCTTTAAGGAAAGTATATTATTCTGAAGGACTCTAAAATTTCGCAGCCATTTATTAGTAATTGCTACAGAATTCCTAGTCATTACTAGAAATGGACTAGTTTCTTTGAATAATAGAACTGCATAATTCTCCTATTCTAGAAGGGGAGGACCAGTATTTCTTTCATGATAGGACTAGATTGTGGTATAATAGAGAGAATAAGTTTTTTTAGTAAGACAAAGGAGAAAATAGATGATTTATGCAGGAATTCTTGCTGGTGGAACTGGCACACGCATGGGGATCAGTAACTTGCCAAAACAATTTTTAGAGCTAGGTGATCGACCTATTTTGATTCATACAATTGAAAAATTTGTCTTGGAACCAAGTATTGAAAAAATTGTGGTTGGGGTTCATGGAGACTGGGTTTCTCATGCAGAGGATCTTGTAGATAAATATCTACCTCTTCATAAGGATCGTATCATCATTACAAAAGGTGGTGCTGACCGTAATACGAGTATTGAGAAAATCATTGAAGCCATTGATGCTTATCGTCCGCTTACTCCAGAGGATATCGTTGTTACCCACGATTCTGTTCGTCCATTTATTACACTTCGCATGATTCAGGACAATATCCAACTTGCCCAAAATCATGACGCAGTGGACACAGTGGTAGAAGCGGTTGATACTATCGTTGAAAGTACTAATGGTCAATTTATTACAGATATTCCAAATCGTGCTCACCTTTATCAAGGACAAACACCTCAAACATTCCGTTGCAAGGACTTCATGGACCTTTACGGTTCTCTATCTGCCGAAGAGAAAGAAATTTTAACAGATGCATGTAAAATCTTTGTGATCAAAGGAAAAGATGTAGCCTTGGCCAAGGGTGAGTATTCAAATCTGAAGATTACAACCGTGACAGATTTGAAGATTGCAAAAAGTATGATTGAGAAAGACTAGTGATATGATTAATCAAATTTATCAACTAACTAAGCCTAAGTTTATCAATGTCAAATATCAGGAAGAGGCTATTGACCAAGAGAATCATATCCTCATCCGCCCTAACTATATGGCTGTCTGTCATGCGGATCAGCGTTACTACCAGGGAAAACGTGACCCCAAGATTTTGAATAAAAAGCTTCCAATGGCAATGATTCACGAGTCATGTGGAACCATCATTTCTGACCCGACGGGAACCTATGAGGTTGGGCAAAAAGTTGTCATGATTCCCAATCAGCCTTCTATGCAGAGCGATGAAGAATTCTATGAGAACTACATGACAGGGACCCATTTCTTGTCTAGTGGTTTTGATGGCTTTATGAGAGAGTTTGTTTCTCTCCCTAAAGATCGTGTGGTGGCTTATGATGCTATCGAAGATACGGTTGCAGCCATTACAGAGTTTGTCAGTGTTGGCATGCATGCCATGAATCGTCTATTGACCCTTGCTCATAGCAAGCGGGACCGAATCGCCGTTATCGGAGATGGAAGTTTAGCATTTGTGGTTGCCAATATTATCAACTATACTTTGCCAGAAGCAGAGATTGTGGTTATTGGTCGTCATTGGGAAAAGTTGGAACTTTTCTCTTTTGCCAAAGAATGCTATATTACGGATAATATTCCTGAAGATTTGGCCTTTGACCATGCTTTTGAGTGTTGTGGTGGTAATGGTACTGGACCGGCTATAAATGACCTGATTCGCTACATTCGTCCTCAAGGAACGATTCTCATGATGGGAGTTAGCGAATATAAAGTCAATCTCAATACTCGCGATGCCTTAGAAAAGGGCTTGCTCTTGGTTGGGTCCTCTCGTTCTGGTCGCATCGATTTTGAAAATGCAATCCAAATGATGGAAGTTAAGAAATTTGCCAATCGTCTTAAAAATATCCTTTATCTAGAAGAACCTGTAAGAGAAATTAAAGATATTCACCGTGTCTTTGCGACCGACTTAAACACAGCCTTTAAAACCGTGTTTAAGTGGGAAGTATAAGTGCTGGAGGTTAATTGTGGAGAAAATCATTAAAGAGAAAATTTCTTCCCTACTTAGTCAAGAAGAGGAAGTCCTCAGTGTTGAACAACTGGGGGGAATGACCAATCAAAACTATTTGGTCAAAACAACAAATAAGCAATACATTGTTAAATTCTTTGGTAAAGGGACAGAAAAGCTTATCAATCGACAAGATGAAAAGTACAATCTTGAACTACTAAAGGATTTAGACTTAGATGTAAAAAATTATCTTCTTGATATTGAAGCTGGTATCAAAGTAAATGAGTATATCGAATCTGCGATTACACTTGATTCAAGGTCAATCAAGACCAAATTTGATAAAATTGCTCCAATATTACAAACCATTCATGCTTCTGGTAAGGAATTAAGAGGAGAATTTGCTCCTTTTGAGGAAATCAAAAAATACGAATCCTTGATTGAAGAGAAAATCCCTTATGCCAACTATGAAGCTGTTCGAGAAGAAGTCTTTTCTTTAGAGAAAAGACTGGCTGACTTAGGTGTTGACAGAAAATCTTGTCATATCGATTTGGTGCCTGAAAACTTTATCGAATCACCACAAGGACGACTTTATCTGATTGACTGGGAATATTCATCAATGAATGATCCAATGTGGGATCTGGCTGCCCTCTTTTTAGAGTCTGAATTCACTACCCAGGAGGAAGAAGCCTTCTTGTCTCACTATGAGAGTGACCAAACACCGGTTTCTCGTGAAAAGATTGCCATTTATAAAATTTTACAAGACACTATTTGGAGTCTATGGACTGTCTATAAGGAAGAGCAAGGTGCAGATTTTGGTGACTATGGTGTGAATCGTTATCAAAGAGCTGTTAAAGGTTTGACTTCTTATGGAGGTTCAGATGAAAAGTAAAAACGGAGTTCCTTTTGGTCTACTCTCAGGTATTTTCTGGGGTTTAGGTCTAACAATTAGTGCTTACATCTTTTCGATTTTTACAGATTTGTCGCCCTTTGTGGTGGCCGCTGCTCACGATTTCTTGAGTATCTTTATCTTACTAGCTTTTCTCTTGGTAAAAGAAGGAAAAGTTCGCCTCTCAATTTTCTTAAATATTCGCAATGTGAGTGTCATCATCGGAGCCTTGCTAGCAGGCCCTATCGGTATGCAGGCCAATCTTTATGCGGTTAAGTATATCGGAAGTTCCTTAGCTTCATCTGTGTCGGCTATTTACCCTGCGATTTCAGTTTTATTGGCTTTCTTCTTTTTGAAGCACAAGATTTCAAAAAATACTGTATTTGGGATTGTCTTGATTATTGGAGGGATAATTGCTCAGACCTATAAGGTTGAACAGGTTAATTCCTTCTACATTGGTATTCTCTGTGCTTTAGTTTGTGCTATTGCATGGGGGAGTGAGAGTGTCCTTAGCTCCTTTGCCATGGAAAGTGAATTGAGTGAAATTGAGGCCCTCTTAATCCGTCAAGTAACTTCATTCTTGTCCTATCTTGTGATTGTGCTCTTCTCTCATCAGTCATTTGCAGAAGTGGCCAATGGACAATTACTAGGTCTCATGATTGTCTTTGCAGCCTTTGATATGATTTCCTACTTGGCTTATTATATCGCTATCAATCGCTTGCAACCAGCCAAGGCTACAGGCTTGAATGTGAGCTATGTAGTTTGGACGGTCTTGTTTGCAGTTGTTTTTTTGGGTGCACCGCTAGATATGCTGACCATTATGACGTCACTTGTCGTTATTGCTGGAGTTTATATTATTATTAAAGAATAAAGGAGATTCGTGTGAAAGCCATCATCTTAGCAGCGGGATTGGGAACTCGCTTGCGTCCTATGACTGAAAATACCCCTAAAGCCTTGGTTCAGGTTAATCAAAAACCCTTGATTGAATACCAAATTGAGTTTCTCAAAGAAAAAGGAATCAATGACATCATCATCATTGTCGGTTATCTTAAAGAACAATTCGATTACTTGAAAGAGAAATACGGTGTTCGTCTCGTTTTCAATGATAAATACGCTGACTACAATAACTTTTACTCTCTCTATCTTGTAAAAGAAGAATTGGCCAACAGCTATGTTATTGATGCCGATAACTATCTCTTTAAAAATATGTTCCGCAATGATTTGACTCGTTCGACTTATTTTAGTGTTTATCGTGAAGATTGTACCAACGAATGGTTCTTGGTCTATGGAGATGACTACAAGGTTCAAGACATTATTGTTGATAGCAAGGCAGGTCGCATCCTTAGTGGTGTATCCTTCTGGGATGCTCCAACTGCAGAAAAGATTGTCAGCTTTATCGATAAGGCTTATGCAAGTGGCGAATTTGTTGATCTCTACTGGGACAATATGGTTAAGGATAATATCAAAGAGCTAGATGTCTATGTCGAAGAATTAGAAGGCAATAGTATCTATGAAATCGATAGTGTCCAAGACTACCATAAATTAGAAGAAATTCTTAAAAACGAAAATTAAAGATTCCAACATCTGACAAAATAGTCGGATGTTTTTTTGATTTTTTACGAACTTTTACGAATAGATAGATGAGTAGAAAAAGAAATGGAGTTATTTATGAAAATCACAAACTATGAAATCTATAAGTTAAAAAAATCAGGTTTGACCAATCAACAGATTTTGAAAGTGCTAGAATACGGTGAAAATGTTGATCAGGAGCTTTTGTTGGGTGATATTGCAGATATATCAGGTTGCCGTAATCCAGCCGTTTTTATGGAACGTTATTTTCAGATAGACGATGCGCATTTGTCGAAAGAGTTTCAAAAATTTCCATCTTTCTCTATTTTAGATGACTGTTATCCTTGGGATTTGAGTGAAATATATGATGCGCCTGTACTTTTATTTTACAAGGGAAATCTTGACCTCCTGAAATTCCCGAAGGTAGCGGTCGTGGGCAGTCGTGCTTGTAGCAAACAGGGAGCTAAGTCAGTTGAAAAAGTCATTCAAGGCTTGGAAAATGAACTGGTTATCGTCAGTGGATTAGCCAAGGGCATTGACACAGCAGCTCATATGGCAGCTCTTCAAAATGGCGGAAAAACCATTGCAGTGATTGGAACAGGACTGGATGTGTTTTATCCTAAAGCCAATAAACGTTTGCAAGACTACATCGGCAATGATCATCTGGTTCTCAGTGAATATGGACCTGGCGAACAACCTCTGAAATTTCATTTTCCTGCCCGTAATCGCATCATTGCTGGACTTTGCCGTGGCGTGATTGTAGCAGAGGCTAAGATGCGCTCGGGGAGTCTCATTACCTGTGAGCGAGCAATGGAAGAAGGACGCGATGTCTTTGCTATTCCTGGTAGCATTTTAGATGGGCTATCAGATGGTTGCCATCATTTGATTCAAGAAGGGGCAAAATTGGTCACCAGTGGGCGAGATGTGCTTGCGGAATTTGAATTTTAAACATTATATAAGCTAGAATACTGAGAAAAATCAATTTTTAATAGAAAATGAAGTAAATATCCCCACAATAAATGCATAGTATCAGTTTTTTCAGCACTTGATATTATGCGTTTTTTCTAAGTGAATAAGTAGAGTGGAGGACTTTTCCCAGAGGAAGGAAAGCAATTTAGTGTAATTGAGAAAGGAGAGTTGCTTGTGACTAATCTTGGTCAGCTTATTATCAGGGAGCTGTATCGTCTCAAGTATTGCCAGTAAGGAAAAATAAATTCTTCAAAAGTAGAGATTACAAGGCTTGTTTAAGAAAGAATTCAAAGACCTTGACAGATAAAAATAAAATGGTTATTATAAAAAATGGTCTGAAATTGATGATGACACTCTTCGAAAATCTTTTTACGTCATCAGCTTTGTCTTGCTGTGTTTTGAGCAAGCTACGGTGAGCTTCCGAGTTTGATTTTCATTTACTAGAAATGAAACTGATGAGAGACATCAGTAGACATTTGCGTCAGGATATGATGGAAAATGATAAAAAGACCTCATGAGATTGGCATATCAGACTACTAAAGTATTGAGTTTGTTAGGATTTTATACTCAATGAAAA
>NZ_VMLH01000078.1:0-7798 GCF_013276595.1 Streptococcus sp. 10824 | reverse complement strand
AGGTTGTGGATAGAACTGACGAAGTCAGTAACCATATCTACGGCAAGACGACGTTGACGCGGTTTGAAGAGATTTTCGAAGAGTATTAAATAGAGGCTTCCTCCATCTTCTCACGTCCTAGTTGTCGGTAACTACGGTCGCCGACAACTTCTACGCTAAACTGGCCGTCCTCATATTCAAGAATCGTCACGCTACCATTATCGAGACCATGCGGATGCATACCATTGATCAGATAAACAATGGTTCCAATGGTCATTCCGTGGCTGACGACAAGGGCATTGCCCCCACCTTGTTCTTCCATTTCTTTGGCAATCGCTTCAAAACCTTCCTTAATTCGGCCACTGAGTTTTTCCCATCCTTCAGCCCAACCAGCTGTATCGACCTCTACCAAGCCCTCAGCCAGTTCCGCATAAGATAATTGGTGAACGTGGTCCACATTAAAGATACGAGGAATAATGCCCATGAAAAGATCGCCATCGTAGGCTCCATCAAAGCTACCAAAACACCATTCTCTGATACGCTTGTCCATGCGATAAGGGATTTTCCCTTGCAGTCCAAGCTCCTCAAGTATAATTCCCATAGTCTGAATGGTGCGACCAGAATCACTGGAATAAGCGCGCTCAAACTGTAGACCAGATTCTCGCAAACCGATTCCTAATTCTTGAATCCCTCGTTCACCTTCAGCTGTTAAGGGAGTATCGCTCCAACCTTGCGCTCGACCAATCGTGTTAAACATAGTCTTGCCATGACGTACCAAATACAATCGTACTTTTACCATTTTCCGTCCTCCGTTTGCTTCTATTATAACATGGATGATAAAACAAAAGCCACCCATACAGGCGACTTTTGCAGGAGATTATTATGAAAAAGTTTAGGAGTTCTATTAAATAAAGATATTAGATGAAAATCAAATTCAAACTAAATCAGTGTTATCTGTTTCATATAATATTAGGAGGTCTTTATTTAATGATTATAGTATACACATCTAACCTTAAATAGAACTTAAAAAATTATACCCATTCACCTTTTTCATTTACTTTATAGCCGTTAATGGTCATATTTTTTGCCAATTTCCCATCAGCTAACAAGTAATACCACTTATCTCCGTCTTTAATCCATTGATTACGAGCGTACTTACCATCTTGGTTCAGATAATACCAACTATCATACTGAGAATCAAATACCCACTCACTCTTAGCCATGTAACCGCCACGTTTTAGGTAGTATTCTCCCTGCCAAGCTTTCTCCACATAACTACCAGTTGAATCTACATAAAACCAGCTCTTATAGTCTTCATCATAAATCCATTCACTTGCAGCCATTGAAGCATCTGATTTTAGATAATAACGGCCTACCCAACTGTTTCTTACAAGATTGCCAGAAAGGTCATTATAGTACCATTTGCCAGACTCTTTAAACCACTTACTTGCTTGATGATTTTTCTTAGTCTCTCCATTAGAGGTAATAATAGCTTGAGATGAAGTTGAAACTGAGGATGAAGTTCCAGTAGAAACTGCTTGAATAGCCTCTTCTTTTGTCACCTTAGGCTTAGCTTTTCCTTGGTAAACATCTTCGATACGCTTAGTAAAGACAGATAACTCTTCAGGGGATAACATGTGTCTTACAGTCTCTTCCTTATATACAAGACCTGCTTCTTTCCTGATTTTGTGTATCCCCTCTTCAACTATATCATCAATCTTACTAAACATAGAAACTTTATCTGCTTTTGAAAGTGTATCATCATTACTAATGGCTGTCTTCTCCATGAAAGCAACAGCATTAATTTCTCTGATATTTTTTTCCGTAGGAATTAAACTAGGACTCGATTTATCAACATTTTTATAAAAAGTTGATAAATTTTGAACATAATCTTTTAATGTTAAATTAGTATTATTTTCTGGATCGTAATCACCAAAATAATTACGGTCCCGAGGTATCGACCAGCCTGTTAATGGTCCGTAAAACATTTTTAAATCGCTAATTATTTTTTCCTTTTCTTCAGATGAGTATAAGTTACTATCTTTTTCTACTTGCTGAAGTAGTAAGTCATATTTTTTTATTCTAGCTATATCAAAAACATATCCTAAAAAGTTAGGCACATCACTTTTTATTCTATTGACAATTTCTTCGAATTCAAACGAATAATAGTAACCATTTTTTGAAAATCTATTTATATTTTCCTCTGTAACCTCAGCTAATCTTTTAACTACGACAGTCTTGAGTTTTAAGACATCATCATCTTTAAATTGTACAGTATTCCAATCAATGCCATCAATTTCTTCCAATAATTTTTTCTTCACTTGTTCAGAATAATTTCTAGCTACATTCTCTAAATCTGCTTGTGTTTTATATAGACTTTCATTTCTTGAATTCGTATCATTTTCCTGCGCAAAAACTACTTGACTGGCAAAAGTTCGGACTAGTAAAGTCGACAGTCCTAAAGCTACTAAAGCATGTTTCATTTCTTTTTTCATCAATTTCTCCTATTTTCTTAATTTTTAAAACTATGAATTGGTGCTGGGATTTGTCCTCCACGAGAGATGAAATCAACAGACGAAGCCCCATTAACCTTCATAACAGGTGCAGTACCTAATAGGCCACCAAATTCAATCATATCGCCTTCTTTTCCTTTTGGAATGATACGAACAGCTGTTGTTTTCATGTTAATGACACCAATTGCAGCTTCATCTGCAATCATAGCCGCAATGGTTTCAGCAGGTGTATCTTCTGGGATGGCAATCATATCCAAACCAACAGAACAGATAGCTGTCATAGCTTCTAGTTTTTCCAAATTAAGAGAGCCATTTTGCACTGCAGCAATCATTCCTTCATCCTCAGAAACGGGGATAAAGGCACCAGACAAACCACCGACTTGGTTGCAGGCCATCACTCCGCCCTTCTTAACTTGGTCATTCAAGAGAGCCAAGGCAGCCGTCGTTCCGTGCGTACCAACTGTCTCTAGTCCCATTTCCTCAAGGACACGTGCTACAGAATCTCCAACCGCAGGAGTTGGGGCCAAACTCAAGTCCACAATACCAAACTCCACACCCAGTCTCTCACTAGCCATCTGACCAACCAATTGACCGATACGAGTGATTTTAAAGGCAGTTTTCTTAACTGTTTCGGCTACTACATCAAAGCTCTGTCCACGAACTTTTTCCAAGGCACGCTTGACCACGCCAGGACCGGAAACGCCGACATTGATGATAACATCTGCTTCCCCAACACCATGGAAGGCACCAGCCATAAATGGATTGTCCTCAACAGCATTAGCGAACACAACCAACTTGGCCGCTCCCATATCTGATAGATTAGCCGTTTCCTTGATAACTCGTCCCATATCCGCCACAGCCGTCATATTGATACCAGACTTGGTTGAGCCGATATTGACTGACGAGCAGACCTTGTCCGTTTCAGCCAAAGCACGAGGAATAGAATCGATGAGAATCTCATCCCCCTTTTGATAACCTTTTTGTACCAAGGCAGAGAAACCACCAATAAAATCCACACCGATTTCTTTCGCAGCCTTATCAAGCGCTTTTGCCAGAACCACGTAGTCCGTCGCATCTGTCGCTGCCCCTATCAGAGAAATAGGAGTCACCGATACACGCTTATTTACGATAGGAATTCCCAACTCAGCTGCAATTTCATCCCCAACAGCCACTAAATTAGCTGCCTTGGTCGTAATCTTTTGATAAATTTTCTCCGCAGCACGATTGATATCTGGATCAATACAGTCCAAAAGGGAAATCCCCATGGTAATGGTTCTGATATCGAAATTTTGCTCCTCAATCATGGCGATAGTTTCAGTAACTTGTCTAATATCCATGTGCACCTCCTAGATATTATACATAGCTTCGAAAATCGCTGCACTCTGAATATTGATTTTCACATTCAAAGTTTGCCCAAAAGCTTCAAATTCATTACGAAGATAGGTAAAATCTTGCTTTTCATCGCTAGAGACGACAGCCATCATCGTGAAATATTCATCCAAGACAGTTTGAGAGATATCATCAATATTCAAACCCAATTCTGCAATTTTACCAGAAACACCTGCCACAATTCCAGATTTATCTTTACCAACAACAGTTATAATGGCTTTCATAAGTAAACTCCAATTCTTCTTTTAATAGGAAACCTGAACATTCAGCAGATTTCTTCTTAAATAGTATAGCATAATTCCAACTTAAATACTCAAAAACGCCTGCTTACGAAGTTGTTCTTAAGAAAAAAACAATTTCGTAAACAAGCGTCTACTATCCCAACTTATGATGAGTGTTCCCGCTAGGACCGAAATCCTAGCGGTAGACCAGAGCTAGACTAAGAGCACAAGACTCCATCATCATAACACTCAACAAAATTGATGATTTTATACTAATTCGATGATCGCCATTGGCGCTGCATCACCACGACGTGGTTCAGTTTTAAGGATACGAGTGTATCCACCGTTACGTTCAGCATAACGAGGTGCGATTTCTGAGAACAATTTTTGAAGTGCTGTAGTAGAAGTGTACTTGTCAGTTGCTTCATCATAGTTTTCAGATGCGATTTCATTACGTACGAAAGCAGCTGCTTGACGACGTGCATGCAAATCACCACGTTTACCTAGAGTAATCATTTTTTCAACAGTTTTACGGATTTCTTTAGCACGAGCTTCAGTTGTCACGATTGATTCGTTGATCAAAAGGTCAGTTGTCAAATCGCGAAGCATTGCTTTACGTTGTGAGCTAGTGCGTCCTAGTTTACGGTAAGCCATGTATTCCTCCTTTATTTATCTTTTAATCCAAGACCCAAATCAATGAGTTTGAGTTTCACTTCTTCCAAACTCTTGCGTCCAAGATTTCGTACTTTCATCATCTCTGCTTCAGATTTTTCTGTCAAATCATGCACAGTATTGATACCGGCACGTTTCAAACAGTTGTATGAACGCACAGACAAGTCCAGTTCCTCAATCGTACGATCCAAAATACGGTCGTCAGATTCAGTATCAGCTTCTTTCATCACTTCAGTTGACTTAGCAATCTCAGTAAGATTTGTAAACAAATCAAGATGTTCTGTCAAAATACGTGCTGAAAGCCCTAAAGCATCTTCCGGAATAATTGTTCCATTTGTCAAGATTTCAAGGGTTAGTTTGTCAAATCCATCATTGCTACCTACACGAGCAGGTTCCACTTGATAGTTGACTTTTGTAACTGGTGTATAAATAGAATCTACAGCAAGTGTTCCAACTGGTGCATTATCTTTTTTATTTTCATCAGCAGGTACATATCCACGACCACTGTTAACAGTCATAGTCGCTTTTAGAGAAGAACCTTCACCGATTGTAAAGAGATAATGATCTGGATTTACAATTTCAATATCGCTATCTGTCAAAATGTCACCAGCTGTTACTTCAGCAGGGCCTTCAACATCTAGTTCGATGATTTTTTCGTCTTCAACGTACGATTTCACTGCAATTCCTTTAATGTTCAGAATGATTTGCATCACGTCTTCACGAACACCTGGAACTGTGTCAAACTCATGTAACACACCATCAATATTGATAGATGTCACAGCTGCTCCTGGTAGAGAAGCTAGAAGTACACGACGAAGAGAGTTACCAAGAGTTGTACCGTAGCCACGTTCAAGTGGTTCGATTACAAACTTGCCATAATCTTTATTTTCATCAATTTTTGTTATATTTGGTTTTTCAAACTCGATCATTTAGTTACTCCCTCTTAAACGAAAAGCAGTGTAATGCGATGATTATACACGGCGACGTTTTGGAGGACGAGCACCATTGTGTGGCACTGGAGTCACATCACGAATTGCTGTTACTTCAAGACCAGCGGCAGCAAGCGCACGAATAGCTGACTCACGACCAGAACCTGGACCTTTTACAGTAACTTCAACTGATTTAAGACCGTGTTCTTGTGCAGATTTAGCAGCAGCTTCAGAAGCCATTTGAGCAGCGAATGGTGTAGATTTACGAGAACCTTTGAAACCAAGAGCACCAGCTGATGACCAAGCAATTGCATTACCATGCACATCAGTAATCATAACAATAGTGTTATTAAATGTAGCGTGAATATGAGCAATACCAGATTCGATATTCTTTTTCACACGACGTTTACGTGTTGGTTTAGCCAAGACTTTTACCTCCTATATTATTTTTTCTTACCAGCAATCGCAACAGCTTTACCTTTACGAGTGCGAGCGTTGTTTTTAGTGTTTTGTCCACGGACAGGAAGTCCACGACGGTGACGGATACCACGGTATGAACCGATTTCCATCAAACGTTTGATGTTCAAGTTTACTTCACGACGAAGGTCACCTTCAACTTTGATTGCATCCACTTCACGACGGATAGCATCTTCTTGATCTGATGTAAGATCACGTACACGAACATCTTCTGAGATTCCAGCAGCAGCCAAAATTTTCTTAGATGTTGCAAGTCCGATACCATAAACATAAGTCAATGAGATTACTACGCGTTTGTCATTTGGAATGTCAACTCCAGCAATACGAGCCATGTTTTCTCCTTTCTATCTTATCCTTGACGTTGTTTGTGTTTTGGATTTGCTGGGCAAATTACCATAACACGACCATTACGACGAATAACTTTACAGTATTCGCAAATTGGTTTGACCGATGGTCTTACTTTCATTTCTTATCCCTCCAAGTTTTTCGATTATTTAAAGCGGTAAGTGATACGTCCACGTGTCAAGTCATATGGACTCATTTCGACAGTAACACGATCTCCCGCTAAAATACGAATATAGTTTTTACGAATTTTACCAGAAACTGTTGCTAAAATCTGATGTCCATTTTCAAGTTCAACCGTAAACATTGCATTCGGCATTGTATCAACTACTTTGCCTTCAACTTCAATCACATCGTCTTTTGCCACGCAAAAGCACCTCCATAAATTTCGATTCGATGCCTCTAGACACAGAGACAACAATTATAAGTCAGACTATCTCAGTATAACATTTGTAGCGGATTTTTGCAAGTGTGAAAAACGCTTTATTTCAAATTTGTCAATACTTTTTCGATATCTGAGAAGACATCATTGATATCTTGATTACCTTCGATGTCATGAACCAAACCTTTGGCACGGTAGTGAGCAATGATTGGTTCCCCTTGAGCAATATTCACATCCAAACGACGTTTGACTGTCTCAGGCTTATCATCTTCACGTTGGTAGTAATCTTCTTCTTTATAGTCAACTGGTGGGTTAAAGACCTTGTGGAAAGTTTCTCCAGTTACGCGGTGGATGATACGGCCACTCAAACGTTCCAAGAGGCTGTCTGGATTCACTTCGATGTTGATAACACCTTCCAGTTCGATGCCAAGTTCAGCCAATGTTTTGTCCAAGGCATGAGCTTGTTCGATTGTACGTGGGTAACCATCCAATAAGAATCCTGTTTCTTTAATATCATCTTGTGAAAGACGTTCTTTTACGATTCCATTTGTAACTTCATCAGGAACCAATTCACCCTTGTCAATGTATGACTTAGCAAGAACACCCATTTCAGTTTGATTTGCTATTGCAGCGCGGAACATATCACCTGTTGAGATATGTGCAACATGGAATTGTTCTACGATTTTTGCTGCTTGAGTTCCCTTACCTGCACCAGGTAAGCCCATAATCAAAAGATTCATGATCTGATCTCCTTATTTTATTTTTAAATAGAAGCAAAAAGTCTTTTCACCCCTATTTAAAAACAAAATAGAAGAGGGGAGACCAAACTCTCACTAATGTTAGAGTTAAACCTCCACTCCCTCAGCATTTACTGCTTCATACTCAATGAAAATC
>NZ_VMLH01000077.1:0-8534 GCF_013276595.1 Streptococcus sp. 10824 | reverse complement strand
TGACAGTGGTTATCAAGGAATCATGAAGATATATCCTCAAGCACAAACTCCACGTAAATCCAGCAAACTCAAGCCGCTAACAGCTGAAGAGAAAGCCTGTAACCATGCGCTATCTAAGGAGAGAAGCAAGGTTGAGAACATCTTTGCCAAAGTAAAAACGTTTAAAATGTTTTCAACAACCTATCGAAATCATCGTAAACGCTTCAGATTACGAATGAATTTGATTGTTGGTATTATCAATCATGAACTAGGATTCTAGTTTTGCAGGAAGTCTAGTATAAAATACGGACTAATCAAGATAAAAGAATAGTGAATCATAAAAATCGATTTACTAGATACCATAGTATCTTATAGTTGCTAATAAGAAGTTAGTCTAGCAGAATGAACCTCTCATTTCTCCCCTACTAGTCCGTAATTCGTTGATACATTTCTGGTCTTCTATCTCGAAACAAGCCCCAGTTTAGGCGTTCACTTGCTCCCTTGTCTAGGTCATAAGTAGCTAACAGAACAGCTTCTTCTTGTCTTTCAGCTCGTTCTAGAATAGCTCCTGTTTCATCCGTCATAAAGGAGGAACCGTAGAAGTCAAGACTGGAACTCTGTCCGCCATTTTCCTCACTAGGCGTGACCTCTTCCAATCCATAACGATTGGCTGAGATGACTGGAACAATATTTGCTGCTGCGTGTCCTTGCATGGTACGTTGCCAATGACCACAACTATCCGTATCTAAAATTGGCTCTGAACCAATGGCTGTAGGATAAAAGAGCAATTCAGCACCATTTAACGCAAGACAGCGGGCTGTTTCAGGGAACCATTGATCCCAACAGATACCGATCCCGATCTTGGCATAGAGAGTATCCCAGACCTTGAAACCTGTGTTGCCAGGTGTGAAATAAAATTTTTCTTGATAATAATGGTCATCTGGTATGTGGGTCTTTCGATAAACACCCAGCACCTCACCATCTGCATCAATGACGGCAATAGAGTTATACAAGACATTACCATCTTTTTCATAGAAACTGATTGGTAAAACGACCTTTAGCTCCTTGGCAATGGTTTTAAAATGCTGAATAGCTGTATTGTCTGTCACCGACTGGGCATGCTGGTAGTAGTCATACTGACGTTCCTGACAGAAATAGGGACGTTCAAACAACTCGGGCAAGAGAATAATTTGTGCGCCTTGTTCTGCAGCCTGACGTACTAAACGCTCTGCGGTTTGAATATTTGTTGCCACATCCTTGGCGCATTGCATCTGAATGGCTGCAACTCTTACATTTCTCATCTTTTTCTCCTATTCTGGGATTTGTTGGGTGATACAGTGGATATTGCCACCACCTAAGAGAATATCTCTGGCTGGAATTCCGACAACTTTACGGTCTGGGAAACACTCACTGAGAATATCTAAGGCTACTTGGTCGTTTTTATCTTGAAACTGAGGAACTAGGACAGCCTTGTTGGCAATATAAAAGTTTACGTAGGAAGCTGCTAGTCGTTCACCTGCGTATCGCTCTTCTTCTCCTTCTTCATAGATGTAGCCTGGCAAATCCTCTTCGGTTACAACTTGATGAAGAGCTGGAATTGGAAGTTTATGAATAGTGAAGTGACGACCTTTTGCATCTGTTTCTTGCTCTAAGAATTCGAGATCTGCTTTTGACATGGCATACTGAGGATCGTTTTGATCATCTGTCCAAGCCAAAACAAGCTCTGCAGGACCAACAAAGGCTGAAACATTGTCAACGTGTTCATTGGTTTCATCCTGATAAATACCATAAGGAAGCCAAATAACTTTTTCAGCGCCAAGGCACTCTAATAAGGTATTTTCGATTTCCTCTTTACTAAGATGAGGATTGCGACCAGGACTAAGCAAACAACTTTCAGTCACGAGAATGGTTCCTTGACCATCGCTATGTATCGCTCCGCCTTCTAGGACAAAAGGTTTGGCATCATAAACAGGCATTTCCAAGGCCTCAGCAAAATTACTGGCTACTTGATCATCATCTTCATAGTCTTGGTAGAGACCATCTACAGCTCCACCCCAAGCATTGAAAGACCAATCCACGGCTAATTTCTGGCCTTTATCATTGACAAGAATGGTTGGGCCTGTATCACGCGCCCAGGCATCATTGGTGGGAATGTCTAAATAAACAACCTTGTCTCCAAGATAAGATTGGGCTTCAGCTAAGTAGTCTTGGTCCACCAAAAGATAGACTCTTTCTCCTTCTGCTATGGTCTTAATAATCTGGCTGAAAGCTCTTTTAGCAGCCTTTCCTTGAAAGGGCCATGAACCTGGTCGAGTCGGCCATATCATGAGGGTACCATGATGTAGTTCGTACTCTGCTGGCATACGATAGCCTAATTTTGTGGGACTGTCCATCATGATAATCTCCCTTTAAAATCTTGATAGCCAAAGGCTTTGACTAAGCTACAGTCACCCTGATCATCCATGAGATAAAGACTTGGCAATCCAATACCATTAAAGGTATTATTTTTAACAAATGAGTAAATAGCCATGTCCTCAAAGTAAAGTCTATCTCCAATCTCAACAGGATTTTCAAAACTATAATCACCAATTACATCGCCCGTCAGACAGGTATTAGAAGAAAGTCTGTAGGTATGGGCTTTTTCCTGTGCCTCAAAGCCATTTCTCAAAGGTGGACGATAGGGCATCTCAAGTACATCAGGCATATGGCAGGTCGCAGAGGCATCTAAAACCAAGATTTCCATACCGTTTTCTACAATATCTAATACCTCAGTTGTTAAATAACCCGCATTGAGCGCAATAGCTTCACCAGGCTCGATGTAAACATCGAGTTGATAGGTTTCGCGAATACGATTAATCTCAGAAATCAGCAAGTCCACATCATAGTCATCTCTTGTAATATGATGTCCACCACCCATATTGAGCCATTTGACCTCATGTAAGTAAGGACCAAACTGCGCTTCTACTGCTTTCAAAGTTGTTTGTAAATCATCTGCTCCCTGCTCGCAAAGGGTGTGAAAATGAAGACCATCCACCAAATCCAGCAAATCACTAGGAATTTTATCTAGTGTAACGCCAAAACGAGAACCAGGTGCACAAGGGTCATAGAGCGCATGGTCACCCTGTGTTGAACACTGAGGATTGAGACGTAAACCAACACTGATACCAGCCTCCCGACAACGAGGCCCGTGTTTGCGCAACTGCCTCTCTGAGTTAAAGACGATATGGTCCGTTATCTCTAGTAATTCCTCCATGTCCGCATCCTTAAAGGCTGGCGCAAAGACATGGACTTCACCCGGGAACTCTTCTCTAGCGAGCTTAGCTTCATAGAGTCCACTGGCTGTCGTACCAGATAGATACTGGCTAATCAAGGGATAGGTTTTGTAAAGGGAATATGCCTTCTGGGCAAGCAAAACCTTGCAACCAGATTCTTCTTGTACATATTGTAAAATGCGGCAGTTGCCTTCTAACTTTGCCAAGTCAATGATGTAAGCTGGCGTTGGTACTTGTTCTAACTTCATTAGTCCACCATTTGTGGATTCTCAACCACAACCCAAGGCAAACCATACTCATTCAAAGCTTCCATGAATGGATCTGGATCTAATTCTTCAAGGTTGTAAACTCCTGCTTGTTTCCAAGTACCATTCATAACTAATTTTGTCCCAATCATGGCTGGAACGCCTGTCGTGTAAGAAATGGCTTGTGAACCAACTTCTGCGTAACATTCCTGATGGTCGCAGACATTGTAGATGTAGATGGTCTTTTCAACGCCATCTTTGACACCTGTAAAGATACAACCGATATTGGTTTTACCAACCGTGCGTGGACCAAGGCTGGCTGGATCTGGAAGCAAGGCTTTTAAGAATTGAATTGGAACAATGTCTTGTCCATTGAAGTTAATGGTATCCGTACGAAGGAGTCCAACATTTTCAAGACATTTCATGTGCGTCAAGTAAGATTGACCAAAGGTCATAAAGAAACGAATGCGTTTGACACCTGGAATGTTCTTGACCAATGATTCAATTTCTTCATGGTGAAGGAGATACATGTCTTTTTGTCCGACCTGAGGGAAATCGTACTCACGCTTGATTGACATAGCTTCCACTTCAACCCACCTACCATCTTCCCAGTAAGAACCTGGCGCAGAAACCTCACGTAGGTTGATTTCTGGGTTAAAGTTTGTCGCAAATGGATAACCGTGGTCACCACCATTACAGTCTAAAATGTCGATATAGTGGATTTCATCAAAGTAGTGTTTGAGAGCATAGGCAGAAAAGACGCTGGTCACACCTGGGTCAAAACCAGAACCAAGAAGAGCGGTCAAGCCAGCTTCTTTGAATTTCTCCTGATAAGCCCATTGCCATGAGTAGTCAAAGTAGGCTGTAAAACCAAGTTCCTTGCAACGTTTCTCATAGATGGCACGCCACTCAGGATCTTCTGTATCCTCTGCCTCGTAGTTAGCTGTGTCGATATAGTGGACACCTGTTGCCAAACAGGCATCCATAATTGTTAAATCTTGATATGGTAAAGCTACGTTCAAAACAGCTTCTGGCTTGTAGCTTTCAATCAAGGCAATGACTTCTTGAACCTTGTCAGCATCAAGAGCAGCTGTCTCAATCTTTGTACTTGTTTTGCCTTCTAACTTCGCTTTCAAGTCATCACATTTTGACTTGGTACGGCTGGCAATCATAATCTCTGTAAAGGTTTCGCTATCCTGACAAATCTTTGAAATAGCAACTTGGGCAACGCCCCCACATCCAATAACTAATAAACGACTCATTTTTTTCCTTCCTCTTCTTCTAAAATGTCCTCAACATACTTGGGCAACATAAAGGCTCCCACGTGTAAGTTTGCAGTGTAGTATTCTGTGAAAAGCTGGCGTTTTTTCCAGCCTTCCTTGTCAAAATCTTTGACAGGGTGGTATTTTTTCGAAGCAAATCCAAACAACCAATAGCCAGCTGGACTGGTTGGTATATGGGCCTGATAAACCCGACTGATTGGAAAGGCTTGATTGACCTTGCGATGCATGCTTCGGCAAGCTGACTCATCCTCATCAAAGAAGGGACTCCCATGCTGGTAAATCATTATACCGTCTTCTTTCAGAGCACGATAACTATTACCGTAAAATTCCTTGGTAAAGAGCCCTTCCGTATGTCCAAATGGATCCGTCGCGTCGTTGATGATAATATCATAGTCATCTTCGCAGTTTCGCAAAAAGCGTAGCCCATTTTGGTAGTAAATAGTAACACGTGGATCATCTAGCCCTGCAGCAAAGTCTGGGAAATACTCACGACAAACCTCAACCAACATCTCATCTGGTTCCACGATATCGATTTGTTCCAGCTCAGGATAGAGTGTTAATACTTGAGCAACACCACCGTCGCCACCCCCAATAACCAAGACTTTCTTTGGATTGGGATGCACAGCCATGGGAACATGAACGGTCATTTCGTTGTAGACAAAGTCATCCGCATCTGAAAACAAGACGTGCCCATTTAAAATCAGTATTTTCCCAAAAGCTGGGGTATCCAAGACTTCGATATCCTGCCATTCACTTTTACCAGCGTAGAGTTGCTTGGCTGTTCGCAGGGACAATTTGACATCTGGAGTATGAACTTCAGAAAACCATAAATCCATCTAGTTATCCTTTCTCTTAATGACGTTGATGTGATTGACCTCAGGATCTTCCGTCCCTTGGAGGGAGCAACCACGTTCCTTAGCAAATTGGATATAGTCTACAATTTCACGAGTAATGCGTTCACCAGGAGCCAAGATAGGAATCCCTGGAGGATAGCACATGACAAATTCTCCACAGACCTGTCCAACAGATTCATCCAAGGTCAAACTTTTTCTCTCTGAATAGAAGGCTTCCTGAGGAGATAACACCAACTCGGGCTGAATATATTCTCCTGCTATCAAGTCCTTCCCATCTCGTGAATAGAGTCTCTTGATGTCAGCCAAAGCACCGACCAAGCGCTCGATGTCTTGGATGCGATCACCAATCGAAATATAGGCCAAGATATTGCCAATATCACCAAACTCAATCTGAATGTCGTATTCGTCTCGTAGGAAGTCATAAACCTCGATACCTGTTAAGCCAATACCCTGAGTGTAAACTGACAGCTTGGTTACATCAAAATCACAGACCGACACACCATCTATTAACTCTTTTGAGTAGGCATAGTATCCACCGATAGCATTGATTTCACGGCGAGCATACTCAGACAGTTCAATGACCTTTTCAAACGACTCTTTACCACGAAGGGCCAAGTTGCGACGTGAAATATCCAAACTAGCCATCAACAGGTAAGAAGCAGATGTTGATTGGGTCAGGTTGATGATCTGACGAACGTATTCAGAATTCATCTGCTCCCCGATAAGTAAAATGGAGCTTTGGGTCAAACTCCCACCAGACTTATGCATGGAAACTGCTGCCATATCAGCCCCTGCATCCATAGCAGAAATTGGAAGTTTATCAGTGAAATGCAAATGCGCTCCGTGGGCTTCATCTACTAAAACCATCATGCCAGCTTCATGAGCCATTTCTGTCAAACCCTTTAGGTCTGAACAGATGCCATAGTAAGTAGGATTGTTAATCAAAATGGCCTTGGCATCTGGATGGTCCTTTATGGCCTGGGCTACTCGGTCATTTTCAAGACCTAAAGCGATACCAATCTTAGGATCTACACTCATCTCGATATAGATGGGAATGGCACCACATAGAACCAGCGCATTGATGGCAGATTTGTGAACATTTCTCGGAAGAATAATCTTATCTCCTGCCTTGCAGGTTGACAGAATCATAGTCTGCACCGATGAGGTTGTTCCACCAATCATGAGAAAAGCACGGCTAGCTCCAAAAGCATCTGCAGCCAGCTCCTCTGCATCTCGAATAATCGAAATAGGGTGTCCTAGATTATCCAAGGGTTTCATCGAATTGACATCAATGCCTACACATTTTTCTCCTAACAGTTCGACAAGTTCTGGATTTCCTCGTCCACGCTTGTGACCTGGAACATCAAAGGGAACAATCCTTTTCTTGCGTAACTTCACCAAAGCCTCATAAATTGGGGCTTGGTTTTGATCTAACTTCTTCAAGACTTACTCCTTTACCGTATTTTTAGTGCCTCAAGAAGATAAAGGCGACTAAAGGTTGACTCATGAAAAAAGAGCAGGTTTCCACCTGCTCTGCAATCTTCTGACGTTTTTATGTTTGTTTCTGTTGAGTATGTCTGTTCCCGATGTTTCCTAACTCTCTAGTAGCAAATATTACGTACTTTATTGATCGTTTCACAAGATGACGTGTGCTTTCACCACACTAAAAATTTATGAATTAGGACAAGTGTCCTAACATCAACTTATAAAAGTAGGCTTTTAACCCTATCAATAATGTGGTTTTTCAACCACGCTTCGGCATTCAACCCTGCCTGTCCGTAGGCATTTTTTACTCGGGTTTATATTTGCTAGAAAACATCATCTCATTTTCTAAGCTTTATTACTATATCATGTTTTTAAGAACTTGTAAAGCGGTTTACGAAAAAAATATAAAAAGTTCGCAAAATAGTTGGATTTTATTTGATTTAATACTCATTATTCTCTTGTAAACGATTATAAAGTGAACAAAATGTTTATCCTATTTAATTTAAAATTTTTTATGCTATTCTATACTCTTTACCTTCGGTGTTTGATCTATCAGAGAAGATGTCGATATTTTTATATCATTAAAATCGTGCAACTTTTTTCAGATACTTTTAAAAGATTGATTTCATTACCTCTTTCCTTTATACTGGATAAAAAGGAGAATAGTATGTCAGAAACAAATCACGAAATCGATTCAAATTTTGCAGGTCGTTTAAATATCCTGCGTGCGGGTGTTCTTGGTGCCAATGATGGGATTATTTCCATTGCTGGTGTGGTTATCGGAGTTGCTAGTGCCACGACCAATATCTGGATTATCTTTTTATCAGGATTTGCAGCTATCTTAGCTGGTGCCTTTTCAATGGCTGGTGGAGCATATGTATCCGTTTCAACTCAAAAAGATACTGAGGAAGCAGCCGTTGCGCGTGAGCAGCTCTTGCTAGACCAAGATATGGAACTAGCCAAAAAGTCCCTCTATGCTGCCTATATCCAAAATGGAGAATGCGAAACCTCTGCTCAACTTTTGACTACCAAAGCCTTTTTAAATAATCCACTCAAGGCTTTGGTAGAGGAAAAATACGGTATTGAGTATGAAGAGTTTACCAATCCTTGGCATGCTGCCATCTCTAGCTTTATTTCTTTTTTCCTTGGAAGTTTGCCTCCAATGCTCTCAGTGACCATTTTCCCAAGTGAATACCGCATCCCTGTTACTGTCCTTATCGTCGGTGTGGCCCTTCTTCTCACTGGTTATACTAGTGCCAAACTTGGAAAAGCCCCAACCAAAACAGCTATGATTCGGAACCTTGCTATTGGTCTCTTAACTATGGGCGTTACCTTCTTACTCGGACAACTTTTCAGTATTTAATACTCTTCGAAAATCTCTTCAAACCACGTCAGCTTCGCCTTGCCGTATATATG
>NZ_VMLH01000076.1:6897-50609 GCF_013276595.1 Streptococcus sp. 10824 | reverse complement strand
CTGCGGCTAGCTTCCTAATCTGCTCTTTGGTTTTCATTGAGTATCAGTGACTAACTCATCAACTCTGATTTATCCAATAAAATTGAAAAGGATGGAAAAAAGGTTGCATTTATGATATAATTTATTTTAAAGACCTTATTAGAAATCTTGAGAGAGTATTGAAAACTTAGAATGAGAAAAATTGTTATCAATGGTGGATTACCACTACAAGGTGAAATCACTATTAGTGGTGCTAAAAATAGTGTTGTGGCCTTAATTCCGGCTATTATCTTGGCTGATGATGTGGTGACTTTGGATTGCGTTCCAGATATTTCGGATGTAGCCAGTCTTGTCGAAATTATGGAATTGATGGGAGCTACTGTTAAGCGTTATGACGATGTCTTGGAGATTGATCCAAGAGGTGTTCAAAATATTCCAATGCCTTATGGGAAAATCAATAGTCTTCGTGCATCTTATTATTTTTATGGAAGTCTTTTAGGTCGCTTTGGTGAAGCCACAGTTGGCTTGCCTGGAGGATGTGACCTTGGTCCTCGTCCGATTGACCTACACCTTAAGGCTTTTGAAGCTATGGGTGCCACTGTTAGCTACGAGGGAGATAACATGAAGTTATCTGCTAAAGATACAGGACTTCATGGTACAAGTATTTACATGGATACGATTAGTGTAGGAGCAACGATTAATACGATGATTGCTGCGGTTAAAGCAAATGGTCGTACTATTATTGAAAATGCAGCCCGTGAACCTGAAATTATTGATGTAGCTACCCTCTTGAATAATATGGGTGCCCATATCCGTGGGGCAGGAACCAATATCATCATTATTGATGGTGTCGAAAGATTACATGGGACCCGTCATCAGGTGATTCCAGACCGCATTGAAGCTGGAACATATATTTCCTTAGCTGCTGCAGTTGGTAAAGGAATTCGTATCAATAATGTTCTTTACGAACACCTAGAAGGATTTATTGCTAAGTTGGAAGAAATGGGAGTGAGAATGACTGTATCTGAAGACAGCATTTTTGTCGAGGAACAGTCTAATTTGAAAGCAATCAATATTAAGACGGCTCCTTACCCAAGCTTTGCAACTGATTTGCAACAACCGATTACCCCACTTTTACTAAGAGCGAATGGTCGTGGTACAATTGTCGATACGATTTACGAAAAACGTGTAAATCATGTTTTTGAACTAGTAAAGATGGATGCGAACATTTCGACAACAAATGGTCATATTTTGTACACGGGTGGACGTAGTTTACGTGGAGCCAGTGTTAAAGCAACTGACCTGAGAGCAGGTGCAGCTTTAGTTATTGCTGGTTTGATGGCCGAGGGACAAACTGAAATTATCAATGTCGAGTTTATCTTACGTGGTTATTCTGATATTATCGAAAAATTACGTAATCTAGGAGCGGATATTAGACTTGTTGAGTATTAAACCGTAGAGGTGTTTATGAATATTTGGACCAAATTAGCAATGTTTTCTTTTTTTGAAACGGATCGCTTGTATTTGCGTCCTTTCTTTTTTAGTGATAATCAGGACTTCCACGAGGTAGCTTCAAATCCAGAAAATCTTCAATTTATTTTCCCAACGCAGGCAAGTCTGGAAGAAAGTCAGTATGCACTTGCCAATTACTTTATGAAGTCCCCTTTGGGAGTGTGGGCAATTTGTGACCAGAAAAATCAACAAATGATTGGTTCTATTAAATTTGAGAAGTTAGATGAAATCAAAAAAGAAGCTGAGCTTGGCTATTTTTTGAGAAAAGATGCTTGGTCGCAAGGATTTATGACAGAGGTTGTTAGAAAAATTTGTCAGCTTTCTTTTGAAGAATTTGATTTAAAACAATTATCTATTATTACCCATCTCGAAAATGAAGCAAGTCAACGGGTTGCCCTTAAGTCTGGATTTCGATTGATTCGTCAGTTTAAAGGAAGTGATCGTTACACAAGAAAAATGCGGGATTATCTTGAATTTCGGTATGTAAAAGGAGAGTTCAATGAGTAAGCATCAGGAAATTCTAAGCTATTTGGAGGAATTACCAGTAGGTAAAAGAGTCAGTGTTCGTAGTATTTCCAATCATCTAGGAGTTAGTGATGGAACAGCCTATCGGGCTATTAAAGAAGCTGAAAACCGTGGAATTGTGGAGACCCGTCCTAGAAGTGGAACAATTCGTGTTAAATCCCAGAAAGTTGCTATAGAGAGATTAGCGTTTGCTGAAATTGCAGAGGTGACTTCTTCTGAGGTTCTGGCTGGGAAAGAAGGTTTAGAGAGAGAATTTAGTAAGTTCTCTATCGGTGCCATGACTGAACAAAACATCCTATCCTACCTTCATGATGGGGGACTCTTGATTGTCGGAGACCGGACCCGTATCCAATTACTAGCGCTGGAAAATGAAAATGCCGTTTTGGTTACAGGTGGTTTTCATGTTCATGATGATGTGCTTAAACTGGCAAATCAAAAAGGGATTCCTGTTCTAAGAAGCAAGCATGACACTTTCACTGTTGCGACTATGATCAATAAAGCCTTGTCAAATGTCCAAATCAAGACTGATATTTTGACAGTTGAGAAGCTTTATCGTCCAAGTCATGAGTATGGTTTTCTGAGAGAGACAGACACCGTTAAAGATTATTTGTACTTGGTACGCAAGAATCGTAGCAGTCGTTTTCCTGTTATCAATCAACATCAGGTTGTTGTTGGCATTGTAACCATGAGAGATGCTGGTGATAAGTCACCAAGTACCACAATTGACAAGGTCATGTCTCGTAGTTTATTTTTAGTTGGATTATCGACAAATATTGCCAATGTGAGTCAACGGATGATTGCTGAAGACTTTGAAATGGTACCGGTTGTTCGGAATAATCAAACCTTGCTTGGAGTTGTGACACGACGAGATGTCATGGAGAAGATGAGTCGTTCCCAAGTTTCTGCTCTACCAACTTTTTCTGAGCAGATTGGTCAAAAACTCGCTTATCACCATGATGAAGTCGTCATTACAGTGGAACCCTTTATGCTTGAGAAAAACGGTGTTTTGGCTAATGGTGTATTAGCGGAGATACTGACTCACATGACCCAAGATTTAGTTGTGAATAGTGGTCGCAATCTCATTATCGAGCAGATGCTCATCTACTTTTTGCAGGCTGTTCAGATAGATGATACACTGCGCATTCAAGCACGCATTATCCACCATACTAGACGGTCAGCTATTATTGATTACGATATTTATCATGGTCATCAGATTGTTTCAAAAGCAAATGTAACCGTTAAAATTAATTAGAAACTAGGAGAAAAAATGATAACATTAAAATCAGCTCGTGAAATCGAAGCTATGGATAAGGCCGGTGATTTTTTAGCAAGTATCCATATTGGCTTGCGTGATTTGATTAAGCCTGGCGTAGATATGTGGGAAGTTGAAGAATACGTTCGCCGTCGTTGTAAGGAAGAAAATTTCCTTCCGCTTCAGATTGGAGTTGACGGTGCCATGATGGACTATCCTTATGCTACCTGTTGCTCTCTTAATGATGAAGTAGCTCATGCTTTCCCTCGTCACTATATCTTGAAAGATGGTGATTTGCTCAAGGTTGACATGGTTTTGGGAGGTCCAATTGCTAAGTCTGATTTGAATGTCTCAAAATTAAACTTCAACAATGTTGAGCAAATGAAGAAATACACTCAGAGCTATTCTGGTGGTTTAGCAGACTCTTGTTGGGCTTATGCTGTAGGTACACCGTCCGAAGAAGTGAAAAACTTGATGGATGTAACTAAAGAAGCAATGTATAAGGGGATTGAGCAAGCTGTTATTGGGAACCGTATTGGTGATATTGGTGCAGCCATTCAAGAATACGCTGAAAGTCGTGGTTACGGTGTAGTGCGTGATTTGGTTGGTCATGGTGTTGGCCCAACCATGCACGAAGAACCAATGGTTCCTAACTATGGTATTGCTGGTCGTGGACTTCGTCTCCGTGAAGGAATGGTCTTGACTATTGAACCAATGATTAATACAGGTGACTGGGAAATCGATACAGATATGAAAACCGGTTGGGCGCATAAGACCATTGACGGTGGATTGTCATGTCAGTATGAACACCAATTTGTCATTACGAAAGATGGACCTGTTATCTTGACTAGCCAAGGTGAAGAAGGAACTTATTAATAAAAATTGAAAAGACTACTGGAAGTTTATTTTGATAAAAAATCCAGTAGATCTTTTCATAATAAAACGCATTGTATCAAGTGTTAGGGGCTGATATCATGCGTTTTTCTGACTTTAAGATTTTTTCCAACTCTGTTTGTAACCACATCATAACAGAGGGTCTAGGATTCAGGGCTCTCCTCCTATATACTATTAGTAAAGCAAAACTAGGGGAGAATATTTTAGTGTCGCAATCTATTGTTCCTGTAGAGGTTTTACGATATCGTTGTTTTGGTTTTAAAAAGAGAAATGGAATTCTGTTTAACGTTCGTATTGCCAATCTTAAATTTACCTTTTTTATATTGATGTATTGAGCTAGTTCATGAAAAAATTAAGTGAAAAAGTCGAGTGTTTTAGAAACCTACAGTGTAGTATTCTAGTTTCAATCCGCTATATTTTGCTACTCCCCGTAAAGTTTCTATTTTCCCTGATTTCTGATATAATAGAAATATTGACTTCAAGAGTAAGGAAGAGAAGATGAACGCATTATTAAATGGAATGAATGACCGTCAGGCTGAGGCGGTGCAAACGACAGAAGGTCCCTTGTTGATTATGGCGGGGGCTGGCTCTGGAAAGACCCGAGTTTTGACCCACCGTATCGCTTATTTAATCGATGAAAAGCTGGTCAATCCTTGGAATATCTTGGCTATTACCTTCACTAACAAGGCTGCGCGTGAGATGAAAGAGCGTGCTTATAGCCTTAATCCAGCTACTCAGGACTGTCTGATTGCGACCTTTCACTCCATGTGTGTGCGTATTCTGCGTCGCGATGCGGACCATATTGGTTACAATCGCAATTTTACTATTGTAGATCCAGGGGAGCAGCGAACTCTCATGAAACGCATTCTCAAGCAGTTGAACTTGGATCCTAAAAAATGGAATGAACGAACTATTTTGGGAACCATTTCCAATGCTAAGAATGATCTGATTGATGATGTAGCTTATGCTGCCCAAGCTGGCGATATGTATACGCAAATCGTGTCCCAGTGTTATACAGCTTATCAGAAAGAACTGCGTCAGTCGGAGTCGGTTGACTTTGATGATTTGATTATGCTGACCCTGCGTCTCTTTGATCAAAATCCTGATGTCTTGACCTACTATCAGCAGAAGTTTCAGTACATCCATGTTGATGAGTACCAAGATACCAACCACGCTCAGTATCAATTGGTCAAACTCTTGGCTTCACGCTTTAAAAATATCTGTGTGGTTGGGGATGCGGATCAGTCCATCTACGGTTGGCGTGGTGCTGATATGCAGAATATTTTGGATTTCGAGAAAGATTATCCCCAAGCCAAGGTTGTTTTGTTAGAAGAAAATTATCGCTCTACGAAGACTATTCTTCAAGCGGCCAACGAGGTCATTAAAAACAACAAAAACCGCCGTCCTAAGAATCTCTGGACCCAAAATGCTGATGGGGAACAAATCGTTTACTATCGTGCCAATGATGAACTAGATGAGGCTGTATTTGTAGCCAAAACCATCGATGAACTTGGTCGGAGTCAAAACTTCCTTCACAAGGATTTTGCAGTTCTCTATCGGACTAATGCGCAGTCCCGTACTATTGAGGAAGCCTTGCTTAAGTCCAATATTCCTTATACCATGGTTGGTGGAACCAAGTTCTACAGCCGTAAGGAAATCCGCGATATTATCGCTTACCTTAACCTCATTGCCAATTTGAGTGACAATATCAGTTTTGAGCGCATTATCAACGAACCGAAACGAGGAATTGGGCCAGGAACGGTTGAGAAAATTCGTGACTTTGCGAATGTGCAAAACATGTCTATGCTGGATTCTTCTGCTAATATCATGTTGTCTGGTATCAAGGGGAAAGCAGCCCAATCTATCTGGGATTTTGCCAATATGATTCTGGATTTGCGGGAGCAACTGGACCAGTTAAGCATTACTGAGTTGGTTGAGGCCGTCCTAGAAAAAACAGGTTACGTCGATATTCTAAATGCTCAAGCGACTTTAGAAAGCAAGGCTCGGGTTGAAAATATTGAAGAGTTCCTTTCTGTGACGAAAAACTTTGATGACACCTCTGATGGGCCAGAAGAAGAAACTGGTTTGGATAAACTAAGTCGTTTCTTAAATGACTTGGCCTTGATTGCGGACACAGATTCAGGTAGTCAGGAGACATCAGAAGTGACCTTGATGACCCTGCATGCTGCCAAAGGTCTCGAGTTTCCAGTTGTCTTTTTGATTGGGATGGAAGAAAATGTCTTTCCACTTAGTCGTGCGGCTGAAGATCCAGATGAATTAGAAGAAGAGCGCCGTCTAGCCTATGTAGGTATCACGCGTGCAGAGAAAATCCTCTATCTAACAAATGCCAACTCGCGCCTGCTTTTTGGTCGTACCAACTACAACCGTCCCACTCGTTTTATTAACGAAATCAGCTCGGACTTACTTGAGTATCAAGGTCTGGCTCGTCCAGCAAATACAAGCTTTAAGGCATCTTATAGCAGTGGTGGGGTTGCCTTCGGTCAAGGTATGAGTCTTGCCCAGGCTCTTCAAGACCGTAAACGCAGTGCTGCCCCAAAATCTATCCAGTCAAGCGGTCTCCCATTTGGTCAATTTACAGCTGGAGCAAAATCAGCTTCTAGCGAGGCAAATTGGTCCATTGGTGACATTGCCCTCCACAAGAAGTGGGGAGAGGGAACTGTTGTGGAAGTTTCAGGTAGCGGTGCTACGCAGGAATTGAAAATCAATTTCCCAGAAGTAGGTTTGAAAAAACTTTTGGCTAGTGTGGCCCCAATTGAGAAAAAAATCTAATTTTTCATCCTTCTCACGAATAATAAAGTGAGGAGGATTTTTATGTACAGTATTTCATTCCAAGAAGATTCACTATTACCAAGAGAAAGACTGGCCAAGGAAGGAGTTGAAGCGCTCAGTAATCAAGAGTTGCTAGCTATTTTACTCAGGACAGGAACACGTCAAGCTAGCGTTTTTGAAATTGCCCAGAAAGTCTTGAGCAATCTTTCAAGCCTAACGGATTTGAAAAAAATGACCCTGCAGGAATTGCAGAGTCTGTCTGGTATCGGCCGTGTTAAGGCCATAGAATTACAAGCTATGATTGAACTGGGCCATCGTATTCACAAACACGAGACTCTTGAGATGGAAAGTATTCTCAGCAGTCAAAAGTTGGCCAAGAAGATGCAACAGGAATTGGGGGACAAAAAACAAGAGCACCTGGTGGCGCTCTATCTCAATACTCAAAATCAAATCATTCATCAACAGACCATTTTTATCGGTTCTGCAACTCGTAGTATCGCTGAGCCGCGAGAGATTCTTCACTATGCTATCAAGCATATGGCGACTTCACTCATCTTGGTCCACAATCACCCTTCGGGAGCGGTAGCCCCTAGCCGAAATGATGATCATGTCACTAAAATTGTTAAAGAAGCCTGCGACCTGATGGGGATTGTCCTCTTGGACCATTTGATTGTCTCACAATCTAGTTACTTTAGTTACCGTGAAAAGACAGATTTAATCTAAAGTTCATTAACAACATAGTCAAAGAGGTTTTTATCTTTGGGGCGATTTTCAAATAGAAATTCTGGGTGCCATTGGACACCGAGAAAGGCAACATCATCCGTACTCATGACAGCTTCAATAATACCATCTTTAGGATCATGAGCCGCAATCTTTAAATTTGGTGCTAAATCCTTGATACTCTGGTGATGGAAGGAGTTGATATGGGAGATTTCTCCATAGATTTCTCGGAGAACAGTATCAGGTTCTGTCACCAAGCGTTGAGTTGTGTACTCGGCAGAACAATTCTGCCAATGATCTTCGATATCTTGGTACAGAGTTCCGCCCATGGCAACGTTAAAAAGCTGAGTCCCACGACAGACGGAGAAAATAGGCTTTTTCTGTTTGATAGCTTCCTTGATGAGGGCCAGTTCGAAGATATCTCTTTGAAGGTGGTAGTCATCGCTATCAATGGTTTTTGGTTCACCATAGAATTTTGGATCAACATTTTGCCCACCTGTCAAGATGAGCTTGTCAATCATACTGATATAGTGGCAGGCCATTTCTTGATCACCAATCGGTAGGATGATGGGAATCCCTCCAGCGTCTTTAACGCCTTCCACAAAGCCTTTTGCTGCGTAGATCATCATGATGTCATCATCCGGATGAGTTTTTTCGTTTCCTGTTATCCCAATAACTGGTTTTTTCATAAAATGATTTTCGCTTTCTAATCCTCTTTTCGCATGAAGTAGAGGAGGGTTTGGAGTTCACTTGTCAAATCGACATACTGAACGACCACATCTTTTGGTAAATGCAGATGGACTGGTGAAAAACTAAGAATTCCTTTCACACCAGCATCTACCAAGAGATTAGCAACCTCTTGTGACTTAACACTGGGAACGGTCAGGATAGCAGTCTTGACATCGGCATCCTTGATTTTATCCTTGATTTGAGAAATTCCGTAAATGGGAATCCCGTCAGGAGTTTGGGTACCGACTTCAGGATGGTCATCCAGGTCAAATGCCATGATAATCTTCATCTTGTTACGCTCATGAAAGCGGTAGTGGAGAAGGGCATGGCCCATATTTCCAATACCAACCAGCATGACATTGGTAATAGAGTTATCATTGAGCAAATCGGCAAAAAATGTCATCAGTTTTTTGACATCATAGCCAAAACCACGACGACCAAGTTCACCAAAATAGGAAAAATCACGACGTACGGTCGCTGAATCAATACCGATAGCCTCTGCAATTTGTTTAGAGTTGGCACGTTCAATCTTTTCTGCATGAAATCTCTTAAAAATTCGATAGTAGAGAGAGAGTCTTTTCGCTGTAGCTTTTGGAATAGCAAACTGTTTATCTTTCACAAAATCACAACCTTTCTATTCTTCTATTTTATAGAAACATTGTGAAAAAATCAACAAAAACAAGAAAAAACTAAGAAAAATCTTAGTTTTGATGTAAAAAATCTGTATGTGATAGAAAACGGTAGAGGTCTCCGACCAGACCCTGATAAATTTTCTGGCTATTAAAAGTCAGAGAAGTTACATAAAGTGTATCTGGCAGGGTCACACATCCTGACAAAGCCAGCATGAGAGCTTCATAATCCTCATACTTGAGTGTACGCTCTACATGATAGCTGTCCTTATAGGTCAATTCAAACATATGGGACCTATCTTTCTGATTTTGTAAAGACACCACGTTCTACCAAGCTATCCATGAGGAAGTAGAATTTTTCCTGATGAATGTGGTGGTCTTCTGATTTGAAAATATCAACTAGACGAAGACCAAACTTGTCAGTGATATTGATTTTAGCCCCTGTAAGTTCCTTGTTAATGATGATTTTGAGTTGGAAGCCTTCACCGCTGTTTGGCACTTTTTCCAAAAGGCGAGTCAATTCATAGTTACCAACCTTAGTCTCAAAAAAGGTGTTATCTTTGAGGGTGAATTTTTTAACAGAAGGGCTAAGAGTGTAGTCGTAACGACAATTTTTTAACTGAATGGTTTTTTCAAATGCCATATGGCTAACCTCCGATAATTTCTTTTAAGGTTTTTGCGAGGGTTTGTAGGTCTTCAACAGTATTTTGTGGCGACAAACTGATACGAACGGATTCCTTCAAGCGTTCTGAATTTGCCCCGTACATGGCTTCAAGAACATGGCTGGATTGGACAATGCCTGCCGTACAGGCTGAGCCAGTAGAGATAGAAATTCCAGCCAAATCTAGCCGAAGGAGTAAAAGGTCATTTTTCTGATCAGGAAATCCAATATTGAGGACATAAGGGAGATGATCTTGTCCTCTATTCAGGTAATACTGAACTCCCTCAAGCTCCGCAAGAAAGGCAGTTTCTAGATTTTGTACATGTTGGAAATGTTCTTCCTGTTTTTCTAGGTCTTCTTTTAGGGCTGCAACCATACCCACGATGGCAGCTAAATTTTCAGTTCCTGCACGTTTTTTCTGTTCTTGGTCTCCACCATGTAGATAGGAATCAAAATCCATGCTAGATGCGTAGAGAAAGCCGATTCCCTTAGGACCATGGAATTTATGGGCAGAAGCAGTGAGAAAATCAATGCCCAATTCTTCTGGATGAATAGGGATTTTACCAATAGCCTGAACTGCATCGACATGATAGGCGGCTGGGTGTTGCTTGAGTATTTGGCCGATTTCAGCAATGGGCAGTAGGTTTCCAGTCTCATTATTGGCAAACATGGTAGAAATCAAAATCGTATCGTCACGTAAGGCCTCTTGAATTTGCTGGGCGGTGATTTCTTGATTTTCTGGCTGGATAATGGTTGCTTCAAACCCAAAGTGTTGAACCAAGTAATCAATGGTTTCAAGGACAGCATGGTGCTCGATGGCAGTTGTGATAATATGTTTTCCTCGTTCTTGGTGACGAAGGCAGTAGCCAATGATAGCAGTATTGTTGCCCTCAGTCCCACCAGAAGTGAAAAAGATATGTTGAGGTTTCGTCCCCAGTAACTGAGCTAGTTCCTGGCGGGCTTCTCGCAAGAGTTTGCCAGCTTGACGACCATGCCCATGAATACTAGAAGGATTTCCATGGGTTTCTTGCATCACCTTGGTCATAGCTGAAATAGCAACTGCTGACATAGGAGTTGTCGCAGCATTGTCCAAATAAATCAAAGAATCACCTTATTTCTTTTTGTTGTAGGTAAAGAGTGGGCTGACTGGTTTTCTTTCGTGGATACGGACGATAGCATCACCAATTAACTCACTAGCAGTGATGTAGCATACGTTTTTAGGAGTTTTTTCTTTTGTTGCTACTGAATCAGTCACAAGAATTTCTTTAATCTTAGTATTGTCAAGAAGTTCAGCAGCTCCCTCGACGAAGAGAGCGTGGCTAGAAACAGCATAAATTTCTGTAGCCCCTTCACGTTCAACGATTTTAGCAGCTTCAGAGAAGGTACGTCCTGTATTCAGAATATCATCAATCAAGATGGCTTTTTTACCTTCAACATCACCGATAATATAACCTTCGTTGCGAGTTGCATCATCCTGAGGGTAGTCGATAATGGCGATAGGAGCATCAAGATATTCAGCCAAGCTACGAGCACGCTTTACACCTGAATTTTTAGGGCTAACGACAACAACATCTGAACCGAGTAGTCCCTTATCGCAGTAATGTTTTGCAAATAGGGGAACAGTGAAAAGATTATCCACTGGAATATCAAAGAAACCTTGAACCTGAACGGCATGCAAATCAAGAGTCAGGATACGATCAACCCCAGCCTTAACCAGCATATTGGCAACTAGTTTTGCTGTAAGTGGCTCACGAGGACAAGCAATGCGGTCTTGACGTGCATAGCCAAAATATGGAAGGACAACGTTGATACTGTGGGCACTTGCGCGCACACAAGCGTCGACCATGATTAACAATTCCATTAGGTGGTTGTTGACAGGGAAACTTGTTGATTGGATGATGTAAACATCATAACCACGGACACTTTCTTCAATATTCACTTGGATTTCTCCGTCTGAAAATTGACGTGATGATAGTTTTCCAAGTGGGACACCAACAGCTTGAGCAATTTTCTGTGCAATCTCTTGGTTAGAGTTGAGTGCGAAAAGTTTCATGTTTTTTCTATCTGACATTATAGACCGTCCTCTGTAAACTTTATAAATCCTAGTGATATTTGCCTTACATATATGAACTGGGATTCGTGTATTTTTATCTTTTCTATTTTACCAAAAAATGGAGATTATTTCAGCTATTTTTCATACTTTTGACAAATCGAACCAATTTTGATGGAGCTTTTTGATAGGAACTCTGATTTTCCTCTAAAAATTGCTGGAAATCCTGTTTGCCTTGCTCATGATTTTCCACTTCAAGCTCTAATTCATAATCTGTCATATCAAAGTACTGACTTTCATCCAGTGCCATGAGGCCAATAGCTGTTTGCATTTCATAGCGAAGTGTTGTTAGACAACCAAGAACCTGCCATTCACTAGTTTGGATACCATGTTTCGCCAATTCATCCAATACTATCCCTTGAGGAAATTCTTTCTTGCTCAGATAGTTTTCAGCATCTTTTAGTTGCAATTTTTGATTGTATTCCATGTTTCCAACACTCTGCGGGACTTTGAGTGTCAATTCTGCCCAGTCTTCAAAAGTTCGAATGCGCATAGCAACTTTCTTTTCTCGCAGCTCAAAATCAGGTGTGTCGATGTAGTAATTTTTTTGAAGAACAGGAGTGACACCTGTGAACTGGTCTTTTAGACGATCATACTCATCTTTTTTCAATAGTGTTTTCAATTCAATTTCTAAATGTTTCATTTTTCTTACCTTTTCTTTATCGTTGAAAGCGGATTATGGTATAATAAGCATTGTATTTATTGTATATGAATCTGGAGAAAAAATCAAAGATATTTTTGAAGGATAATATGAGAATAAGGGAGAATATATGACCTTAGAATGGGAAGAATTTCTAGATCCTTACATTCAAGCTGTTGGTGAGTTAAAGATTAAACTTCGTGGCATTCGTAAGCAATATCGTAAGCAAAATAAGCATTCTCCGATTGAATTTGTGACCGGTCGAGTCAAGCCAATTGAGAGTATAAAAGAAAAAATGGCCCGTCGTGGTATTACTTATGCGACCTTGGAGCACGATTTGCAGGATATTGCTGGTTTGCGTGTGATGGTCCAGTTTGTAGATGACGTTAAGGAAGTAGTGGAGATTTTGCACAAGCGTCAGGACATGCGAATCATACAGGAGCGAGATTACATTACTCATCGAAAGGCTTCAGGCTACCGTTCCTATCACGTGGTAGTAGAATATACGGTTGATACCATCAATGGAGCCAAGACTATTTTGGCAGAAATTCAAATACGTACCTTGGCCATGAATTTCTGGGCAACGATAGAACATTCTCTCAACTACAAGTACCAAGGGGATTTCCCAGAGGAGATTAAGAAGCGACTGGAAATTACAGCTAGAATCGCCCATCAGTTGGATGAAGAAATGGGTAAAATTCGTGATGATATCCAAGAAGCTCAGGCTCTTTTTGATCCCTTGAGTAGAAAATTAAATGACGGTGTAGGAAACAGTGACGATACAGATGAAGAATACAGGTAAACGAATTGATCTGATAGCCAATAGAAAACCGCAGAGTCAAAGGGTTTTGTATGAATTGCGAGATCGTTTGAAGAGAAATCAGTTTATACTCAATGATACCAATCCGGATATTGTCATTTCCATTGGCGGGGATGGTATGCTCTTGTCGGCCTTTCATAAGTACGAAGACCAACTTGATAAGGTACGCTTTATCGGTCTTCATACAGGACATCTGGGCTTTTATACCGATTATCGTGATTTTGAGTTGGATAAGTTAATGACCAATTTGCAGCTAGATACCGGAGCAAGGGTTTCTTACCCTGTTCTAAATGTGAAGGTTTTTCTTGGAAATGGAGAGGTCAAGATTTTTCGTGCCCTCAACGAAGCCAGCATCCGCAGGTCTGATCGAACCATGGTAGCAGATATTGTCATCAATGGTGTTCCCTTTGAACGTTTTCGTGGAGACGGGCTAACAGTTTCGACACCGACTGGTAGTACTGCCTATAACAAGTCTCTTGGCGGTGCTGTTTTACACCCTACCATTGAAGCTTTGCAATTAACGGAAATTGCCAGCCTCAATAATCGTGTCTATCGAACGCTGGGCTCTTCCATTATCGTTCCTAAGAAGGATAAGATTGAACTCATTCCAACGAGAAATGATTACCATACCATTTCGGTTGACAATAGCGTTTATTCTTTCCGTAATATTGAGCGTATTGAGTATCAAATCGATCATCATAAGATTCACTTTGTCGCGACTCCTAGCCATACTAGTTTCTGGAACCGTGTTAAGGATGCCTTTATCGGCGAGGTGGACGAATGAGGTTTGAATTTATCGCAGATGAGCATGTCAAGGTTAAGACCTTCTTAAAAAAGCACGAGGTTTCTAAGGGGCTTCTGGCCAAGATTAAGTTTCGAGGTGGGGCTATTCTGGTCAATGACCAACCACAAAATGCAACCTATCTATTGAATCTTGGGGACCGCGTTACTATCGATATTCCCGCTGAGGAAGGCTTTGAAACTCTGGAAGCTATCGAGCGCCCACTGGATATTCTCTATGAGGATGACCACTTTCTAGTCTTGAATAAACCCTATGGAGTTGCCTCTATTCCTAGTGTTAACCACTCCAATACCATTGCCAATTTTATCAAGGGTTACTACGTCAAGCAAAATTACGAAAATCAGCAAGTTCACATTGTGACCAGGCTTGATAGGGATACTTCTGGCTCGATGCTCTTTGCCAAGCACGGCTATGCCCATGCACGATTGGACAAGCAGTTGCAGAAGAAGTCCATTGAAAAACGCTACTTTGCTTTGGTTAAAGGTGATGGACACTTGGAGTCAGAGGGGGAAATTATTGCCCCGATTGCGCGTGATGAAGACTCCATTATTACCAGACGGGTGGCTAAAGGTGGAAAATATGCCCATACTTCCTACAAGATTGTAGCTTCTTATGGAAATATCCACTTGGTCGACATTCGGCTGCACACTGGTCGAACCCACCAAATTCGAGTCCACTTTTCTCATATTGGTTTTCCTTTGTTGGGCGATGATTTGTACGGTGGTAGTCTGGACGACGGCATCCAACGTCAGGCCCTGCATTGCCATTACCTATCCTTTTATCATCCATTTTTAGAGCAAGATTTGCAGTTAGAAAGTCCCTTGCCGGATGATTTCAGCAACCTTATTACCCAGTTATCAACTAATACTCTATAAAAACTGTTTCAGAGTATAATTATTATCTTAAAGGAGAAAACTCATGGAAGTTTTTGAAAGTCTCAAAGCCAACCTTGTTGGTAAAAATGCTCGTATCGTTCTCCCTGAAGGGGAAGAGCCACGTATTCTTCAAGCGACTAAACGTTTGGTAAAAGAAACAGAAGTGATTCCTGTTTTGTTAGGAAATCCTGAAAAAATTAAAATTTATCTTGAAATTGAAGGGATCATGGATGGTTATGAAGTCATTGACCCTCAACATTATCCTCAATTTGAAGAAATGGTTGCTGCCTTGGTGGAGCGTCGTAAGGGCAAAATGTCTGAAGAAGATGCACGCAAGGTTTTGGTTGAAGATGTCAACTATTTTGGTGTGATGTTGGTTTACTTGGGCTTGGTTGATGGAATGGTGTCAGGTGCGATTCACTCAACTGCTTCAACAGTTCGCCCAGCCCTACAAATCATTAAAACTCGTCCAAATGTGACTCGTACTTCAGGTGCCTTCCTCATGGTTCGTGGTACGGAACGTTACCTGTTTGGAGACTGTGCCATCAACATCAATCCAGACGCGGAAGCTTTGGCTGAAATTGCCATCAACTCAGCAATCACAGCTAAGATGTTTGGTATTGAGCCTAAAATTGCTATGCTAAGTTATTCTACTAAAGGTTCAGGCTTTGGTGAAAGTGTTGATAAGGTTGTTGAAGCAACTAAAATTGCTCACGACTTGCGTCCTGACCTCGAAATCGACGGTGAGTTGCAATTTGATGCAGCCTTTGTTCCAGAAACTGCAGCTTTGAAAGCTCCTGGAAGTACAGTAGCTGGTCAAGCAAATGTCTTCATCTTCCCAGGTATCGAGGCAGGAAATATCGGCTACAAGATGGCTGAACGTCTTGGTGGTTTTGCGGCAGTAGGTCCTGTTTTGCAAGGTTTGAACAAGCCAGTTAACGACCTTTCTCGTGGATGTAATGCTGATGATGTGTACAAGTTGACCCTTATCACAGCAGCTCAAGCAGTTCATCAATAGTGAAAACTATAAAGCGATATACTATACTGTACTGTAGTTATGAAACTATGTACGAAAAGCACTTCCATTAACTCCTGAGAACTAAATTACTGGTTGGTGTCAAAAAGGACAACTTCCAAGCGATGATACCCTGTCTGTATACGATCTATGGAAATCTGTAATATACATGTCCGTAAAACGATAAATTCCCTTTTTGATTTTAAATGAGTATGAAAAGAGAATTTTTTCATGAGAAAACGCATAATATTGAGTGTTTTGACACCTGCTATTATGCGTTTTTTATAATTTTTGCACCTTTCTTAGCCTTTGTTATCGACAAGCATTGTTCTAGCTCCTTGTTTTTAGAATGGCAATTTCCCAGCGAAAGCACCCAGTTCTTTCTTGGTAGTTTCATCGATTTGTTCAAGAGCAGAGTTGATGGCTTGAACGGTCATATCAGAAAGAGTTTCAAGGTCCTCTGGGTCAACGATAGCTGGATTGAAATCAATGCTGATAACTTTCTTATCTCCAGTTAAGGTCGCTTGGACAAGGTCTTGAGCAGATTTGCCAACAAATTGCATGGCAGCAAGTTCGGCCTGGCTTTGTTCCATTTGTTTTTGAAGTTTTTGTGCTTGACGCATCATGTTTTGCATGTTCATCATAAGATTTCTAAAGTTCCTTTCATCTCAAGGGGATAATCCTTGTTGTTAACAAGTGCCTGATTTTCTCTCCTAATTGTTATTAGTAGCATAGCCATCAAGCCCAAGTATTGATTTTATTATACCATTTTTTTAAGACATAGTCTTTTATTGGTGAGAGTTATTTATGTCAAGGAGTGATTAGAAATAAATTAAAATAATGATTTTTGCTAAGAGGGACTCTATTCTAGTTTCATGGAAATGATTTTACTAAAGGTTCGTATGCTTTGTTTACAAACATGTTATCTCTATCTATTTTTGGATAAATAGTTGTCTATTATTATGCTAATAGTAAAATCTAAATGGTAGCCTACGATTTTTTAGAAAGAAAATGGTACAATATTTCTAAGAGAAAATACAATGGGAGGGAAAATGAGGTTATTACCTATAAGAAAAATATCACGTCAGTCTAAAAGGTTAGCACTTTTTTTGACGTTTTGTGCTGGATATGTGGATGCTTACACTTTTATTGTTCGCGGGAATACCCTTGTAGCTGGACAAACTGGAAATGTTGTCTTTCTTTCGGTAGAGCTAATACAGAATAATGTTTCGGATGTTAGGGATAAGCTTTTAACCTTAATAGCGTTTATGCTGGGAGTTTTTTTACTAACCATTTATAGGGAAAAATTGAGAATTGTGAAAAAGCCAATTCTGTCACTGATTCCTTTGGTAATCTTATCAATAATTATTGCTTTTGTGCCACAAACTGTAGATAATATCTATCTAGTGCCGCCCTTGGCCTTCTGTATGGGACTGGTGACAACTGCCTTTGGTGAGGTTTCGGGTATTGCTTATAATAATGCCTTTATGACAGGGAATATCAAACGAACAATGCTAGCTTTTGGAAATTATTTCCGAACTAAGCACACTCCTTTTTTGCGTGAAGGGTTCATATTTGTTAGCCTGCTTAGTAGTTTTATCCTTGGCGTTGTCTTTTCAGCCTATTTGACGATTTTCTATCATGAAAAGACCATTCTTGGTGTTCCTATTATGATGAGCATTTTTTATATCAGCATGCTTTTTGCCTCGTGGCGGAAAAAAGTAAAAGAAAAAGCTTGATTTTAGGTGTTATTACTTGTAAGAAAATAGGAGATATGCTATACTTAGAGAGTTGACTATGCACAATCCTGTGCAACCGCACGAACATCGTTGCTCGTCGTAGAACAAATTTAAACTTTGTTCTACATAGAGCTCTTCTTTTAAGTGGTTCGTCCCACGATGCTAGGCGAGTCTTCACAAAAAGTCGGGGAAACCCATAAAAATCATAGGAGGTGCATAATGAGCACATACGCAATTATCAAAACTGGCGGAAAACAAGTTAAAGTTGAAGTTGGTCAAGCAGTTTACGTTGAAAAATTGAACGTTGAAGCTGGTCAAGAAGTTACTTTTAACGAAGTTGTTCTTGTTGGTGGTGAAAACACTGTTGTCGGAACTCCACTTGTTGCTGGAGCTACTGTGGTTGGAACTGTTGAAAAACAAGGAAAACAAAAGAAAGTGGTTACTTACAAGTACAAACCTAAAAAAGGTAGCCACCGTAAACAAGGTCACCGTCAACCATATACTAAAGTTGTCATCAACGCAATCAACGCTTAATTTTAAGGAGAACACATGATACAAGCAGTCTTTGAGAGAGCCGAAGATGGCGAGCTGAGGAATGCGGAAATTACTGGACACGCCGAGAGTGGCGAATGCGGCTTAGATGTCGTGTGTGCATCGGTTTCTACGCTTGCCATTAACTTTATCAATTCTATTGAGAAATTTGCAGGCTATGAACCAATCCTAGAATTAAACGAAGATGAAGGTGGTTATCTGATGGTTGAAATTCCAAAAGATCTTCCTTCACACCAGAGAGAAATGACCCAGTTATTCTTTGAATCATTTTTCTTAGGTATGGCAAACTTATCGGAGAACTCGTCTGAGTTCGTCCAAACCAGAGTTATCACAGAAAACTAACACGGAGGAAAACATTATGTTAAAAATGACTCTTAACAACTTGCAACTTTTCGCCCACAAAAAAGGTGGAGGTTCTACATCAAACGGACGTGATTCACAAGCAAAACGTCTTGGAGCTAAAGCAGCTGACGGACAAACTGTAACAGGTGGATCAATCCTTTACCGTCAACGTGGTACACACATCTATCCAGGTGTAAACGTTGGTCGTGGCGGAGACGATACTTTGTTCGCTAAAGTTGAAGGCGTAGTACGCTTTGAACGTAAAGGACGCGATAAAAAACAAGTTTCTGTTTACCCAATCGCTAAATAAAAAGGTTCAGTGAACCTTTTTATCCCTCGCCTTGAACTGTAAAGGCGAGGAAGCTAGAAGTAGCATTAAATAAGGCTTTCCGAGTTTTCGGAGAGCCTGTTTTTTGTTTGGTACCCATACTTTTTAATATAGTAAAATGAAATAAGAACTGGTATCTGGTTTCAAATATTGGCTTGTCATCCCTTCACTTGTCTGAATGGCTTGAGCCGTTCCTTCTGATAAGGAAAAAGATATTCTTTAGCGAGAATCCAAGATAACAGATGGAGAGAAAAATAACCCAGTCTGAAGCACATTAGATGGGAGTTGTTGGAAAGCAGTCATCTAGTTTTTCTTTGCTGCTTTGGCTTTTTCTTTGTCATCAGGGAAAGTGACTTGCTTCAAATCAGGGAGTTTAGGAAATTCTTCAAACATCTTGCCCAAGTTGTCTCATTTTGTAAATTTTACAGCCATAGGTGTACCTCGATTCTAAATTCTACCTTTTCGGCACCAATTAGTAATTTAAAGTTCTCAGGAGTTAGTTGCATTGCTTTTTCATACATAAGCATAGTATGACACTTTATGGTTACCGAACAAGTCTAATCACTCCTTTCAAACTTTTGAAGATGTCCTACAAGTTTTTGAGAAGAATATTGCAAAGTTCATAGTTAAGCAATGATAGAGTGAAGTGCTTTTTGAAAATAGCTACACTTCAGGTGAAAAAAACGACATTTCAGATTTTCTGTTCCAGAAATAGCTATCGCTATGATATAATTATTTTATGATTATTACTATTCCTATAAAAAACCAAAAAGATATTGGCACACCATCTGATTCAGTCGTTGTTCTCGGCTATTTTGATGGCATACATAAGGGGCATCAAGAATTATTTCGTGTTGCCAACAAGGCTGCGAGAAAGGATTTATTGCCTATCGTCGTTATGACCTTTAATGAATCTCCAAAGATCGCTTTAGAGCCTTATCATCCAGATTTGTTTTTGCATATTTTGAACCCTGCTGAACGTGAAAGAAAATTAAAGCGCGAAGGTGTAGAAGAATTATATCTCCTTGATTTTAGTAGTCAATTCGCTAGTCTCACGGCAGAAGAATTTTTTGCAACTTATATCAAGGCTATGAATGCCAAAATTATTGTTGCAGGTTTTGATTATACATTTGGTTCTGACAAAAAAACAGCAGAAGATTTAAAGGATTACTTTGATGGAGAAGTTATCATTGTTCCACCTGTAGAAGATGAGAAAGGAAAGATTAGTTCAACTCGTATCCGTCAAGCTATTTTAGATGGAAATGTGAAAGAAGCAGGAAAACTTTTGGGGGCACCGCTTCCATCAAGAGGTATGGTGGTTCATGGTAATGCTCGTGGTCGTACAATTGATTATCCGACAGCGAATTTAGTGCTTTTAGACCGTACTTATATGCCAGCAGATGGCGTTTATGTCGTTGATGTTGAGATTCAAAGACAGAAGTATCGTGCTATGGCTAGTGTCGGGAAAAATGTGACCTTTGATGGAGAAGAAGAACGTTTTGAAGTCAATATTTTTGATTTTAATCAAGATATTTATGGGGAAACCGTCATGGTTTATTGGCTTGATCGCATTCGAGATATGACCAAATTTGACTCAGTTGACCAATTAGTGGATCAGTTAAAGACTGATGAAGAAGTAACTCGGAATTGGTCTTAAGAGCTTGAGTAAATAAAACAAAAAAGAGGTTGTCTGTAACCCAAAAGATAGATGATTTAGTCTAACTTTTGAGATCACTACACTACCTCTTTTTATTCTTTTTCAAAGGTGAATCCTTCTCCTAGGATTTCATGGGCTTCTGTAATGGTTATAAAGGCTTGAGGATCGATTCGATGAATCATTTCTTTCATTTTCACAATCTCATTTCTACCGACAATACAGTAGATGATTTTCAAATTTTCTTTACTATAGTAGCCGTGACCAGAAATAAAAGTAACACCTCTTCCGAGGTCATCATTAATTGCCTTAGCAAGTTGGTCAGGACGTTTTGTGATAATCATAAAGCCTTTGCCGGCATATCCTCCTTCACCAATCAAATCAATAACACGAGAAACAATAAAATCAAACAAAAGCGTGTAGGAAACCAATCTCAAATCCTTGAAGATTAGGAGAATCAACATGAGAATACAAAAATCTAAGATAAAGAGCAGTTTTCCTATGGATATATGAGTGTATTTGTTGAGAATACGAGCTAGAATATCAGTTCCGCCAGTTGTACCTCCAGCATTAAAAATAATTCCAAGGCCAATTCCTAATAGGATTCCCGCTATAAGGGCTGTGATTAGTAAATCACCTTGAAGATCAATATGAAGGGGAATATGCTCAAAAAAAGCTAACCAGGCGGACAAAGCTAAGGTTCCTAGTAAACTAGAATAGAGGGATTTGGCTCCAAAAATCTTCCAAGCTAGGATGAAAAGGGGAATATTAATCAGCAGGTTCATGAGGGAAACAGGGATTTTAAAAAGATAAAAGGTGATGAGGGTAATGCCTGTCGCCCCTCCTTCAAAGAGATGATGGGGAACTACAAAATAAGTCAGTCCAAAAGCATAAATAGCAGCACCTAGTAAAATGGTAAAAATGGGGTAAATTTTTTTAATCATAGGACACCTCTTTTCTTATAAGTTGATTATATCAAATTTTACAGAAAATTTGATTGACTCCATTAGGATTTTTAATCTTTTTTTTGATATAATTAGAAGCAAGGAAACCAATCTGAATCCTAAAATAGAAAGATTGATACTATGACAAAAATTAAGATTGTAACCGATTCATCTGTTACTATTGAACCAGAACTAGTAAAGCAATTAGATATTACAATTGTTCCATTATCTGTAATGATTGATAATGTTGTTTATTCTGATGCTGATTTGAAAGAAGAAGGTAAATTCCTTCAGTTGATGCAAGAAGCTAAGAATCTTCCGAAAACAAGCCAGCCGCCTGTAGGTGTCTTTGCTGAAGTGTTTGAAAACCTATGCAAGGATGGTAGCCAGATTCTTGCTATTCATATGTCCCATGCTCTTTCGGGGACTGTAGAAGCAGCGCGCCAAGGTGCTAGTTTATCTACTGCCGATGTGACAGTTATCGATAGTTCCTTCACTGACCAAGCCTTGAAATTCCAAGTTGTCGAAGCTGCTAAATTAGCACAAGAAGGCAAAGACATGGAGACAATTTTATCTCATGTAGAAGAGGTTAAAAACAACACAGAACTTTATATTGGCGTTTCAACTTTGGAAAATCTTGTCAAAGGTGGACGAATTGGCCGTGTAACTGGATTGTTGAGCTCCCTTCTCAATATCCGTGTTGTCATGCAAATGAAAGACCATGAATTGCAGCCAATGGTTAAAGGTCGTGGAACTAAAACCTTTAAAAAATGGTTAGATGAGTTGACAACATCTCTCTCTGAACGTTCTGTAGCAGAGATTGGAATTTCATATTCTGGTAGTGCTGATTGGGCAAAAGAGATGAAAGAAAGCTTACAAGCTTATGTTGAAAAGCCAATTTCTGTTTTAGAAACAGGTTCCATTATTCAAACTCACACGGGTGAGAATGCGTGGGCTATTTTGGTACGTTACCATTCCTAAAAAATAAATAAAATGGGAAGAAATAGCGTTTTTAACTTGACCTAAAAGGGATTTTAGGATATGATTATATTTGTTAATTAGAAATTATTTGGAGGAATCATTAACATGGCAAACAAACAAGATTTGATCGCTAAAGTAGCAGAAGCTACAGAATTGACTAAGAAAGACTCAGCAGCAGCAGTTGAAGCTGTATTTGCAGCAGTAGCTGACTATCTTGCAGCTGGTGAAAAAGTTCAATTGATCGGTTTTGGTAACTTTGAAGTTCGTGAGCGTGCAGAACGTAAAGGTCGCAACCCACAAACTGGTAAAGAAATGACAATTGCAGCTTCTAAAGTTCCAGCATTCAAAGCTGGTAAAGCTCTTAAAGACGCTGTTAAATAATCAGTCTTTAAAAAGCCTATTGTATCAAGCTTTCTAGCTTGGTCGGTAGGCTTTTTAATTATGAAATCTAGTAATAAATAGAGTTAAAAAGTTGAATGTTCCGAAAATATTGTATATATAGTAGACTGAATCTAAAATAGTACGAAACAATTGCTAAAACATTTATAGAAATTAATTTTACTTTCCCAATCGATTTGTTCTCATCTTATTTCAATTTGCTATACGTACGTATATAATGAAAAGAATTAAATAATAGACTTGTGCGATAACTATTTGAAGCAAGATTAGCTGGTTAGAAAGTCCAACAAGATAGCGAAGGAATCTAACATAAATTTTACATAATTTACTTTATGTTACAAATCCTTCACTAAAATACTTACCATTATCTTGAATGCCTTAGGGAAACATGCTATACTACTTGTATGATTATTTTACAAGCTAATAAAATTGAACGTTCTTTTGCAGGAGAGGTTCTTTTCGATAATATCAACCTGCAAGTTGATGAACGAGATCGGATTGCCCTTGTTGGGAAAAATGGTGCAGGTAAGTCTACTCTTTTGAAGATTTTAGTTGGAGAAGAGGAGCTAACTAGCGGAGAAATCAATAAGAAAAAAGATATTTCTCTGTCTTACCTAGCCCAAGATAGCCGTTTTGAATCTGAAAACACTATCTACGATGAAATGCTTCATGTCTTTGATGATTTGCGTCGGACTGAGAAACAACTGCGTCAGATGGAGCTGGAGATGGGTGAAAAGTCTGGTGAGGATTTGGATAAACTGATGTCAGATTACGACCGCTTATCTGAAAATTTTCACCAAGCAGGTGGTTTCACTTATGAAGCTGATATTCGAGCGATTTTGAATGGATTCAAGTTTGACGAGTCTATGTGGCAGATGAAAATTGCTGAGCTTTCTGGTGGTCAAAATACCCGTCTGGCGCTGGCCAAAATGCTTCTTGAAAAGCCAAATCTCTTGGTCTTGGACGAGCCAACCAACCACTTGGATATTGAAACCATCGCCTGGCTAGAGAATTATTTGATAAACTATAGCGGCGCCCTCATTATCGTCAGCCACGACCGTTATTTCTTGGATAAGGTTGCGACGATTACGCTGGATTTGACCAAGCATTCCTTGGATCGCTATGTGGGGAATTACTCTCGTTTTGTTGAGTTGAAGGAGCAGAAGCTAGCTACTGAAGCAAAAAACTATGAAAAGCAACAAAAGGAAATCGCTGCTCTGGAAGACTTTGTCAATCGCAATCTAGTCCGTGCTTCAACGACCAAACGCGCCCAATCCCGTCGTAAACAACTAGAAAAAATGGAGCGTTTGGACAAGCCTGAAGCTGGCAAGAAATCAGCCAATATGACCTTCCAGTCTGAAAAAACGTCTGGTAATGTTGTATTGACTGTTGAAAATGCAGCTATTGGCTATGATGGGGAAGTCCTGTCACAACCGATTAGCCTAGATCTTCGTAAGATGAATGCTGTCGCTATCGTTGGTCCAAATGGTATCGGCAAGTCAACCTTTATCAAGTCTATTGTGGACCAGATTCCTTTTATCAAGGGGGAAAAGCGCTTTGGCGCTAATGTTGAGGTTGGTTACTATGACCAGACCCAAAGCAAGCTGACACCAAGTAATACTGTACTGGATGAACTCTGGAATGATTTTAAGTTGACACCAGAAGTTGAAATCCGTAACCGTCTAGGTGCCTTCCTTTTCTCAGGAGATGATGTCAAAAAATCAGTTGGCATGCTGTCTGGTGGCGAGAAAGCACGTTTGCTTTTGGCTAAATTGTCTTTGGAAAACAACAACTTCTTGATTCTGGACGAGCCAACCAACCACTTGGATATTGATAGCAAGGAAGTGTTGGAAAATGCCTTGATTGACTTCGATGGAACTCTTCTCTTCGTCAGCCACGACCGTTACTTTATCAATCGTGTGGCAACTCATGTACTGGAATTGTCTGAGAATGGCTCGACTCTTTACTTGGGAGATTACGATTATTATGTCGATAAAAAGGCTGAAATGGAAGTCGGTCTGACAGAGGAAGCTTCAACCAGCAATCAAGCAAAAGAAGCAAGCCCAGTCAATGACTATCAAGCTCAGAAAGAAAGTCAAAAAGAAGTTCGTAAGCTCATGCGACAAATCGAAAGTCTAGAAGCTGAAATTGAAGAGCTAGAAAGTCAAAGCCAAGCCATTTCTGAACAAATGTTGGAAACAAACGATGCCGACAAACTGATGGAATTGCAGGCTGAGCTGGACAAAATCAGCCACCGTCAGGAAGAAGCTATGCTTGAGTGGGAAGAATTATCAGAGCAGGTGTAAAGATGGAACATCTTGGAAAAGTATTTCGTGAATTTCGAACAAGTGGAAATTATTCTTTAAAGGAAGCAGCAGGCGAGTCCTGTTCAACCTCTCAGTTATCTCGCTTTGAGCTTGGGGAATCTGACCTAGCAGTCTCACGTTTTTTTGAAATTTTGGATAATATTCATGTGACCATTGAAAATTTCATGGACAAGGCTAGGGATTTTCAAAATCATGAACATGTTGCTATGATGGCACAGATTATCCCACTTTACTACTCAAATGATATTGCAGGTTTTCAAAAGCTTCAAGAAGAACAACTTGAAAAGGCTAAGAGTTCGACGACTCCCCTTTATTTTGAGCTGAACTGGATTTTGCTACAAGGTCTGATTTGTCAAAGAGATGCGAGTTATGATATGAAGCAGGATGATTTGGATAAGGTAGCAGATTATCTCTTCAAAACAGAAGAATGGACCATGTATGAGTTGATTCTTTTCGGGAACCTCTATAGTTTCTACGATGTGGACTATGTCACACGGATTGGTAGAGAAGTCATGGAGAGGGAGGAATTTTACCAAGAGATTGGTCGCCATAAGAGATTAGTGTTGATTTTGGCCCTCAATTGTTACCAGCATTGTTTAGAGCATTCTTCTTTTTATAATGCCAGCTATTTCGAGACTTATACAGAGAAGATTATTGGTAAAGGTATTAAGCTTTATGAGCGTAATGTTTTCCATTATTTAAAAGGTTTTGCCTTATATCAAAAAGGAAAGTGTAAAGAAGGTTGTAGCCAAATGCAAGAGGCCATGCATATTTTTGATGTGCTAGGTCTTCCAGAGCAAGTAGCCTACTATCAGGAACACTACGAAAAATTTGTCAAAGATTAATTTTCCCAAATAAGGGAAAAAATAAAAAGCTCCTTTCGGTTTTGATACAATAGTTTCAAAATTTGAGAGGAGTTTTTATATGAATCGCTATGCAGTACAGTTGATTAGCCGTGGAGCTGTTAACAGGATAGGGAATATGCTCTATGATTATGGCAATAGTGTCTGGTTGGCTTCCATGGGAACTATCGGACAGACAGTTTTAGGAATGTATCAGATTTCTGAACTCGTCACATCCATTCTCGTCAACCCATTTGGCGGAGTCATTTCAGACCGTTTTTCTCGTCGTAAGATTTTAATGGTGGCAGACCTTGTTTGTGGGATTCTTTGTCTGGCTATTTCTTTCATAAGGAATGATAGCTGGATGATTGGGGCTTTGATTGTTGCCAACATTGTTCAGGCGATTGCTTTTGCCTTTTCTCGTACAGCCAATAAAGCCATTATAACTGAGGTTGTTGAGAAAGATGAGATTGTGATCTATAACTCTCGCTTAGAGCTGGTTTTGCAGATTGTAGGTGTTAGTTCTCCTGTTCTTTCCTTCCTTGTTTTACAGTTTGCAAGTCTCCATATGACGCTACTGCTAGACTCGCTGACTTTTTTCATAGCATTTGTTCTAGTGGCCTTACTTCCAAAAGAAGAACCAATGGTTCAAGATAAGAAACCTTTTACTGGGAAAGATATTTTTGCGGATATCAAGGATGGGTTACACTATATCTGGCATCAGCAAGAAATTTTCTTCCTTTTGCTGGTAGCTTCCAGCGTTAATTTCTTTTTTGCAGCTTTTGAATTTCTCCTCCCCTTTTCGAATCAGCTTTACGGGTCAGAAGGAGCCTATGCAAGTATTTTAACTATGGGGGCTATTGGTTCCATCATTGGGGCTCTTCTAGCTAGTAAAATTAAAGCTAATGTTTATAATCTTTTGATTTTACTGGCTTTGACAGGTGTCGGAGTTTTTATGATGGGATTACCACTGCCAACTTTTCTTTCCTTTTCTGGAAATTTAGTTTGTGAATTGTTTATGACGATTTTTAATATTCACTTTTTTACTCAAGTACAAACCAAGGTTGAGAGCGAATTTCTTGGGAGAGTACTAAGTACAATTTTTACCTTAGCTATTCTATTTATGCCTATTGCAAAAGGATTTATGACAGTCCTGCCAAGTGTACATCTCTCTTCTTTCCTGATAATTGGAAGTGGTGTTATCATCTTGTCTTGTATATCGTTTATTTATGTTCGAACTCATTTTGAAAAATTGATATAAGGTTGCTTGAGTTTTAAAAATAATTCCAATCTAAGTGTTTTTTCCGCCCTTCTCGTTTGTGAGGAGGGCTTGTTTTATGGTAAAATGGTTTTATGAATAAAAGAATGAATGAGTTAGTCGCCTTGCTCAATCGCTATGCGGCTGAGTACTATACCAGCGATAATCCCTCGGTTTCAGACAGTGAGTATGACCGCCTTTACCGAGAGTTGGTTGAGTTGGAGGCTGTCTATCCAGATCAAGTATTAGCAGACAGTCCGACCCATCGTGTTGGTGGCAAAGTCTTAGATGGTTTTGAAAAATACAGTCATCAGTATCCTCTTTATAGTTTGCAGGATGCTTTTTCACGTGAGGAGCTTGAAGCTTTTGATGCGCGTGTTCGTAAGGAAGTGGCTTATCCGACCTATATTTGTGAGCTGAAAATCGATGGCTTATCTATCTCGCTGACTTATGAAAAGGGGATTTTAGTTGTTGGTGCAACACGTGGAGACGGTTCTATTGGAGAAAATATCACAGAAAATCTCAAACGTGTTAAGGACATTCCTTTGACTTTGCCAGAAGAACTAGATATCACAGTTCGTGGGGAATGTTATATGCCACGCGCTTCTTTTGACCAGGTCAACCAAGCACGACAAGAAAATGGAGAGCCTGAATTTGCCAATCCTCGTAATGCGGCAGCAGGCACCCTGCGACAGTTGGATACAGCAGTAGTTGCCAAGCGCAATCTTGCTACCTTCCTCTATCAAGAAGCCAGCCCGTCAACTCGTGATAGTCAAGAAAAGGTTTTGAAGCACCTAGAACAACTAGGTTTTGTGGTTAATCCTAAGCGAATTCTGGCTGAAAGCATGGATGAAATCTGGAATTTTATCCAAGAAGTTGGACAAGAACGAGAAAATCTGCCTTACGATATTGATGGAGTGGTAATCAAGGTCAACGACCTAGCAGGCCAAGAAGAACTTGGCTTTACCGTTAAAGCTCCAAAGTGGGCAGTAGCCTACAAGTTCCCAGCTGAAGAAAAAGAAGCTCAACTCTTATCAGTTGATTGGACAGTTGGCCGTACGGGTGTTGTAACCCCAACTGCGAATCTAACACCAGTACAACTAGCTGGTACAACTGTTAGCCGTGCGACTCTGCACAATGTGGATTATATTGCTGAAAAAGATATCCGAAAAGATGATACGGTTATCGTTTATAAGGCTGGTGACATCATCCCTGCCGTTTTACGTGTAGTAGAGTCCAAACGGGTTTCTGAAGAAAAACTAGATATCCCTACAAACTGTCCAAGTTGTGACTCTGGCTTGTTGCACTTTGAAGATGAAGTGGCCCTCCGTTGTATCAATCCACGTTGTCCTGCCCAAATCATGGAAGGTTTGATTCATTTTGCTTCTCGTGATGCTATGAATATTACAGGCCTTGGTCCATCTATTGTTGAGAAGCTCTTTGCTGCTAATTTAGTCAAGGATGTGGCGGATATTTATCGTTTGCAAGAAGAGGATTTCCTCCTTTTAGAGGGGGTCAAGGAAAAGTCTGCTTCTAAACTGTATCAAGCCATTCAAGCATCTAAGGAAAATTCTGCCGAGAAACTCTTGTTTGGTTTGGGAATTCGTCATGTCGGAAGCAAAGCCAGTCAGCTTTTACTTCGACATTTCCACTCGATTGAAAATCTGGCTCAGGCAGATCCAGAGGAAGTGGCTAGTATTGAAAGTCTGGGTGGTGTGATTGCCAAGAGTCTTCAGACTTACTTTGCGACAGAAGGCTCTGAAATTCTCCTAAGAGAATTAAAAGAAGCTGGGGTCAATTTGACTTATAAAGGTCAGACTGTAGTAGCAGACGCAGCCTTGTCAGGTTTGACAGTGGTATTGACTGGAAAATTGGAACGGATCAAGCGCTCAGAAGCTAAAAGTAAACTTGAAAGTCTGGGTGCTAAGGTAACAGGCAGTGTATCCAAGAAAACAGATTTAGTCGTAGCAGGAGCGGATGCAGGAAGTAAACTTCAAAAGGCACAAGAACTTGGAATCGAGGTTCGAGATGAAGCTTGGCTAGAAAGTTTGTAACAATGACAGAAGAAAGAAAACGTGCGCGTTTAATTTATAACCCAACCTCAGGGCAGGAAATTATCAAGAAAAATATAGCAGAAGTGCTGGATGTTTTGGAAAATATTGGCTATGAAACCAGTGCCTTTCAAACGACTCCAGAACCTCTTTCGGCACAAAAAGAAGCTGAGAGAGCAGCCAAAGCTGGTTTTGATTTGATTATTGCTGCAGGTGGTGATGGAACAATTAATGAGGTAGTCAATGGGGTTGCCTCGCTCGATAAGAGACCTCGGCTTGCTATCATCCCAACAGGTACGACTAATGATTATGCGCGTGCCCTAAAAATTCCAATGGGTGATCCTGTTGCGGCTGCTCAGATTATTGCTAAAAATGAGACCATTCATATGGATATTGGACGAGCTTTTGGCGACAAATATTTTATTAATATTGCCGCTGCTGGAACCTTAACCGAATTGACTTACAGTGTTCCAAGTGAAGTCAAGACGCGTCTTGGTTATTTTGCCTATGTTGCTAAAGGCATTGAAATGTTTCCAAAGACCAAGGTTCGTCCAGTGAGAATCACACACGATCAGGGGGTCTTTGAAGGAGAGGTGTCCTTGATTTTTGTTGCCTTGACCAATTCCATTGGAGGGTTTGAGCAGTTAGCGCCTGATACCAAGTTAGACGATGGTAATTTTACTCTGATTTTGGTCAAGACAGACAAGCTATTTGATATGTTGGGCTTATTGATACAGGCCATTAATGGTGGTCAGCATGTCTCAGACGTCAATATCGAATACCTTAAAACTAGCAAACTACGTTTAGAAGTTTTAGATGACCAAGAACCATTTATGCTGAACCTAGATGGGGAATATGGAGGAGATACCCCAGTTGAACTTCAAGTCTGCCATCATCACATCGAATTTTTTGTCAATCGAGACGAGATTAGTCAAGAATTTATTAGTGAAATAGAAACGAATTAAAAAGTAAAAAGGAAAAATAAAAATGTATAACTACCCTATGCGCATTCATTACCATCGCAAGAATGGTGAATACGACACTTGCTCTTTTGTAAAGAGTAAGGATCAACGAATTGATTTACTAACTTACCAAGAAGATTATTTTGGAGCCTTATTTAGCTTTGAACACCCAAGTGCTCATCCCTTAGAAAGCTTGAATTTTGTGGTTCACACAGGCCAAACTAGTAAAGAATATGCTATCCGTTTTAATCACTATCCCCTCTTAACAGAGGTCTGGATTTTGGAAGGCGATGATAGAATTTATTATTCTGAAAATCCTGCAATTGCAAGTCCTTTCTATAAAAATCAAAATCCTTTTGCTTTTGACAAGGCTATCAATAGCGCTAGTTTCGACCACCACTGGGGCTACCAAGGGGAATTGGGTTGCCGTGTAGAGGACAATCAGGCTCGTTTTGCTCTCTGGGCTCCAACAGCGACAGAAGTGCAGGTTGTCGTTTATGAATCAGCTGCTAATGATGCTCCTGTTTGGAAGACCTTTGAGATGGAGAGAGGCAATAGCTACTCTTATAATCACAAGGACAATACAATCGGTGTCTGGAGTTTGGATGTTGAGGAAGATTTGACTGGTAAGGCTTATCAGTATCAAGTCCAATTCCCTCACCACCAAACAGTGACACGCGATCCCTATACCATCGCGACCAGTCCTGATGGCAAACGTTCAGCTATCCTGAGCCATGAAGAAAAGCAAGTTGCAAACTTCGAGGTCAAGCACGGTTCAGAGGCTACTTGGCGCTTGGCAAATCCATGTAAGGCAGTTATTTGTGAAATGCACATTCGTGATTTGACCAAATCACCGACCTCAGGTGTGGATGAACATCTTCGAGGAACTTTCTTAGGTGCTGCACAGACTGGAACAGTTAACCAGTACGGCCAAGCAACTGCTTTTGATTACATCAAGAAGCTGGGCTACAATTATGTTCAGTTGCAACCAATTGCAGACCGTCACAAAGAATACGATGAGGATGGGAATGTAACCTACAACTGGGGTTATGACCCACAAAACTATAACGCGCCAGAAACTAGTTTTTCAACTAATCCAGACGACCCAGCTCAGGTTATTCGTGATTTGAAGACCATGGTTCAAGCTTACCACGATGCGGGTATTGGTGTTATTATGGATGTGGTCTATAACCATACCTTCTCAGTTGTTGATGCACCTTTCCAAACAACTGTCCCTGATTACTATTATCGTATGAATCCAGACGGTACCTTCCAGAATGGAACAGGCGTTGGAAATGAAACAGCCAGTGAACACGAAATGTTCCGCAAGTATATGATTGATTCTCTTCTATACTGGGTTCAGGAATACAATATTGACGGCTTCCGTTTTGACTTAATGGGGATTCATGATGTCAAGACTATGCAGATGATTCGTCAAAGCTTAGATGAAATCGACCCTAACATTATCCTCTATGGAGAAGGTTGGGACATGGGAACAGGTCTTGCACCTTATGATAAGGCTAAGAAAGACAACGCCTACGAAATGCCAAATATTGGTTTCTTTAATGACAATCAGCGTGATGCTGTCAAAGGTGGAGAAGTTTATGGTGCTATCAAGTCAGGTTTTGTCAGCGGTGCTGCGACAGAGCCAATTCTTGCTAAAGCAATCCTAGGCAGTCGTGAATTAGGAACCTATACACATCCAAATCAAGTGCTTAACTATGTGGAAGCCCATGACAATTACAATCTTCACGATTTATTGGCAACCCTACATCCAGACCAAAGTTCAGAACAAATCATGCGCAAGGTCGAGACAGCCACAGCTATGAACCTACTCATGCAAGGGATGGCCTTTATGGAAATCGGTCAAGAATTTGGTCGGACCAAACTAGTTGCGACTGGTGAAAATGGTGAGTTGACCCATGATGATAGAGAGCGTGCTATGAATAGCTATAATGCTCCAGACAGTGTGAACCAAGTGAACTGGGACTCGATTAATGAGCGTCAAGACAGTATTGAATTTATTCGTCAAGTCATCCGATTGAAGACAAAAACTGATGCCTTTTCTTACTCTAGCTATGATGAAATTTACCATCATGTCTTTGTGCATTCTGCGATTGAACATAGCGGCTGCCTTATCTATGAAGTTCATGGGAAAGAACACCTCTTGGTTGTTGTGAATGCTAAATCAGAACCCTATCCATTTGAAAATGCAGGAAATTTAGCTATGTTGGTAACCAACAGTCGCTCAAAAGAAGACAATGTGTTAGATGATATTAGTCTAGCTGTCTTGAGTGTTTTATAAAGACCATCTATCTCGCTATTCTAACAGATCATTGGAAGTGAACGAATAGAAAGAACTTAGTTGATAACTCACTCGTATAGAAAATTTGATATATATTTTCATCAAACGTGTAAAATCAGGAAATTGTTTTCCTGGTTTTATTTTTTTGCTATAAAATAATAATAATCATAGAAAAAATACGAACTTTTTGGTATTGTAGTAGAAAAAGAAATGCATTTTCGCAATTTTTTTGAAAAAATATTAATTTACAATTGAACAACTAAGTGAACTTTTTGTAGATTTTCAAAATAATTTTAAAGAAGTATAGTAATTTACTTGAATCTTCTCTAAAAAAGTAGTATAATAAAAACACAGAAAACGCTTACAGCAGAAAGGGAGTATATGGATAGAAGAGAAGCATTGCGCACCTTTATGACAGGTGAGAATTTTCACCTCCAGCATTATCTGGGAGCGCATAGGGAAGAAAAAGATGGTGAGTCTGGCTATACTTTCCGAGTTTGGGCACCCAATGCTCAGGCAGTTCACTTGGTAGGGGATTTCACCAATTGGGTTGAAAATCAAATTCCGATGGAACGGAATGAATTTGGAGTCTGGGAAGTCTTTACCAGTTTTGCTCAAGAAGGCCAAATTTACAAGTACCATATCACATGTGCAAATGGTCATCAGCTTATGAAGATTGATCCTTTGGCTGTACGGTATGAGGCACGACCTGGTACTGGAGCGATTTTAACAGAGATTCCAGAGAAAAAATGGAAGGATAGACTCTGGCTAGCCCGTAGAAAACGCTTAAGCTTTGAAGAGCGTCCTGTCAATATTTACGAGGTTCATGCTGGCTCTTGGAAGAGAAATCCAGACGGTAGTCCCTATAGTTTTGCTCAATTGAAAGATGAACTCATTCCTTACCTAGTTGAGATGAACTATACTCACATTGAGTTTATGCCCTTGATGTCTCACCCTCTCGGTTTGAGTTGGGGCTATCAGCTTATGGGTTACTTTGCTTTAGAGCATGCCTATGGTCGTCCTGAAGAGTTTCAAGATTTTGTTGAGGAATGTCACTTAAACAATATTGGGATTATTGTGGACTGGGTACCTGGTCACTTCACTATTAATGATGATGCCTTAGCCTATTACGATGGGACACCGACTTTTGAGTATCAGGACCATAATAAGGCTCATAACTATGGTTGGGGAGCACTCAATTTCGACCTTGGGAAGAATGAAGTCCAGTCCTTCTTGATTTCTAGCATTAAGTTTTGGATTGACTTTTACCATTTGGACGGTATTCGTGTGGATGCGGTTAGCAACATGCTCTATCTAGATTACGATGATGCCCCATGGACACCGAATAAAGATGGCGGTAATCTCAACTATGAAGGATATTATTTCCTTCAACGCTTGAATGATGTCATTAAACTAGCTCATCCAGATGTGATGATGATAGCTGAGGAAAGTTCATCAGCTACTCAGATTACTGATACAAAGGATTCAGATGGTCTTGGCTTTGACTACAAATGGAATATGGGCTGGATGAATGATATTCTCCGTTTCTATGAAGAAGATCCGATTTATCGTACATACGACTTTAACCTAGTGACTTTCAGCTTTATGTATGTCTTCAAGGAGAATTATCTCCTACCATTCTCACACGATGAAGTTGTTCATGGCAAGAAGAGTATGATGCACAAGATGTGGGGAGATCGCTATAATCAATTCGCAGGCTTGCGCAATCTCTATACGTACCAAATTTGTCACCCTGGTAAGAAATTGCTCTTCATGGGTAGTGAATACGGCCAATTCCTAGAATGGAGATCTGAAGAGCAGTTGGAATGGTCTAATCTAGAAGACCCTATGAATGCTAAGATGAAGTATTTCACTTCTCAGCTAAACCAGTTTTACAAAGATCATCGCTGTCTGTGGGAAATCGATACCAGCTATGATGGTATTGAAATCATTGATGCGGATAATCGAGACCAGAGTGTTCTTTCCTTCATCCGTAAGGGTAAGAAGGGCGACATGCTAGTCTGCGTCTTTAATATGGCACCTGTTGAACGAAAAGATTTTACAATCGGTCTGCCTGTTGCAGGGATTTATGAAGAAGTCTGGAATACTGAGTTAGAAGAGTGGGGAGGCGTTTGGAAAGAACATAATCAAACTGTTCAAACGCAAGAAGGACTATGGAAAGATTATGAGCAGACCTTGACCTTTACCCTACCGGCTATGGGAGCAAGTGTTTGGAAAATCAAACGCCGCTTGAAATCTGCAAAAACCGTCACAAGTAAAAACCAAAAAGGAGTAGAAAATGAAGAATGAAATGTTAGCTTTGATTCTTGCTGGTGGGCAAGGAACTCGTCTCGGTAAACTCACTCAAAGCATCGCAAAACCAGCTGTGCAATTTGGTGGGCGCTACCGTATCATTGACTTTGCTCTTTCAAACTGTGCCAACTCAGGGATTCACAATGTTGGAGTCATTACACAGTACCAACCTCTTGCTCTCAATAACCATATTGGGAATGGTTCAAGCTGGGGACTAGACGGTATCAATTCTGGTGTCTCTATTCTTCAACCTTATTCTGCAAGTGAAGGAAATCGTTGGTTCGAAGGGACTAGTCATGCTATTTACCAAAATATCGACTATATCGACAGTGTCAATCCTGAGTATGTCTTGATTCTGTCTGGGGACCATATCTACAAAATGGATTATGATGATATGCTCCAGTCTCACAAGGATAATAATGCTAGTTTGACAGTCGCAGTTCTTGATGTTCCCCTAAAGGAAGCTAGCCGTTTTGGTATTATGAACACAGATGCCAATAATCGCATTGTTGAATTTGAAGAAAAACCAGCTCAACCTAAATCTACAAAGGCTTCTATGGGTATTTACATCTTTGATTGGCAACGTCTCCGCAATATGCTCGTTGCTGCTGAAAAGAGCAATGTAGATATGTCAGATTTTGGTAAAAATGTCATTCCAAATTACCTTGAGTCAGGTGAAAGTGTTTATGCTTACGAATTTAGCGGTTACTGGAAAGATGTTGGTACGATTGAGTCTCTTTGGGAAGCGAACATGGAGTACATTTCTCCAGAGAATGCCTTGGATAGTCGTAACCGTCAATGGAAGATTTACTCAAGAAACTTGATTTCACCACCAAACTTCCTCGGAGCAAATGCTGATGTGGAAGACTCATTAGTTGTAGACGGATGTTTCGTTGATGGAACTGTTAAACATTCTATCCTTTCAACAGGCGCGCAAGTTCGCGAAGGAGCGGAAGTTGTTGATTCAGTTATCATGAGTGGAGCTATCATTGGTCAAGGAGCTAAGATTAAACGTGCCATTATTGGTGAAGGTGCGATTATTTCTGACGGTGTCGAAATTGATGGAACAGATGAAGTACAAGTTGTAGGATATAATGAAGTAGTGGGGGTAGCAACAGATGAAGATTGATAAATATTCTGCCATTTTAGGAAACACAGTTGGTTTTCACGATATGTCGACATTGACAGACCACCGTCCAGTAGCAAGTTTGCCATTTGGTGGGAAATATCGTTTGATTGACTTCCCACTTTCAAGCCTTGCTAATGCAGGTGTTCGTAGTGTCTTTGGTATTTTCCAGCAGGATAATATCAGCTCAGTCTTTGACCATATTCGTTCAGGACGCGAGTGGGGCTTATCAACCCTTCTCAGTCACTATTATCTAGGTATTTACAATACTCGTGTGGAGAGTAGCACAGTAGGAAAAGAATACTACCAACAGCTTCTTACTTATTTAAAACGCTCTGGATCAAACCAAACGGTTGCCCTCAACTGCGATGTCTTGATTAACATTGATTTGAACCAAGTTTTCCATCTACATAGTACAACAAAAGGGCCTATCACTGTAGTTTATAAAAAACTAGCTAAGAAAGATATTTCAGAAGTAAATGCAATCTTAGAAGTGGATGAAACAGACCATGTTCTTTCTCATAAACTCTTTGATAGCAAGTCAACAGCTGAAACGTTCAATATGTCTACAGATATCTTTGTCGTTGATACACCGTGGTTGATTGAACGCTTGGAAGAAGAAGCTAAAAAAGAACATCCAGAGAAATTGCGTTATGTTTTACGTGATTTGGCTGCAAAAGAGGGAGCTTTCGCCTACGAGTACACAGGCTACCTAGCCAATATTCACTCTGTAGAGTCTTATTACCAAGCTAATAAAGATATGCTTGAATCACAGAAATTCTATTCTCTCTTCTCACCAAACCAAAAGATTTATACAAAGGTTAAGAACGAAGAACCAACTTACTATGCTAATACATCTAAGGTAAGTACTTCTCAGTTTGCGTCTGGTAGTATCATTGAAGGTCAAGTGGCTAATTCTGTTCTATCACGTAATATTCATATCCATAAGGATAGCCTGGTTAAAGATAGCCTACTCTTCCCTCGTGTTGTGATTGGAGAAGGAGCTCAGGTAGAATATGCTATCTTGGACAAGGGTGTTGAAGTTGAGCCTGGTGTTGTGATTCGAGGAACTGCAGAACATCCAGTTGTCGTTAAGAAAGGTAGCAAAGTAACAGAGGATATTCATTCATGAAAATTTTATTTGTAGCAGCAGAGGGTGCACCCTTTTCAAAAACAGGTGGTTTGGGAGACGTCATTGGCGCTCTTCCTAAATCACTTGTAAAAGCGGGACATGAAGTTGCAGTGATTTTACCCTACTATGACATGGTAGAGGCTAAATTTGGAAATCAGATTGAAGATGTTCTTCATTTTGAGGTGAGCGTCGGTTGGCGCAGACAGTATTGTGGAATTAAGAAAACAGTATTAAATGGTGTAACCTTCTACTTTGTTGACAGCCAATATTATTTCTTCCGTGGTCATGTTTACGGTGATTTTGACGACGGAGAGCGCTTTGCCTTTTTCCAACTTGCTGCCATTGAGGCTATGGAAAGGATTGACTTTATTCCTGACCTTCTCCATGTTCATGATTACCATACAGCCATGATTCCTTTCTTGTTAAAGGAAAAATACCGTTGGATTCAAGCCTATCAAGGAATAAAAACTGTTTTAACCATTCATAATTTGGAATTCCAAGGACAATTTTCAGAAGGAATGTTATGGGACTTGTTTGGAGTTGGCTTTGAACGTTATGCTGATGGTACCCTTCGCTGGAACAACTGTCTGAACTGGATGAAGGCAAGTATTCTCTATGCGGATTGTGTTTCAACCGTCTCACCTAGTTATGCTCAGGAAATTATGACCAGTAAATTCGGATGTAACTTGGATCAGATTCTTAGAATGGAGTCTGGTAAAGTATCTGGTATCGTGAATGGGATTGATGCTGATCTTTATAATCCTCAGACGGATGCTCTTTTAGACTATCATTTCAATCAGGAAGATTTGTCTGGGAAAGCCAAAAACAAGGCAAAATTGCAAGAAAGAGTTGGCTTGCCAGTTAGAGCTGACGTTCCACTGGTGGGAATTGTTTCTCGTTTGACACGTCAAAAAGGTTTTGATGTGGTGGTCGAAAGTCTTCACCATATCTTGCAAAATGATGTTCAGATTGTTCTTTTGGGAACTGGAGATCCAGGCTTTGAAGGAGCTTTCTCATGGTTTGCTCAGATATACCCAGACAAGCTATCAGCAAATATCACTTTTGATGTCAAACTTGCTCAAGAAATCTACGCTGCTTGTGACCTCTTCCTCATGCCAAGTCGTTTTGAACCATGTGGCTTGTCTCAAATGATGGCTATGCGTTACGGAACCTTGCCATTGGTCCATGAAGTTGGAGGCTTGCGAGATACCGTTAAAGCATTTAATCCAATCGAAGGAAGCGGTACTGGCTTTAGCTTTGACAATCTATCACCTTATTGGTTAAATTGGACTTTCCAAACAGCATTGGACTTGTATAGAAACCATCCAGACATTTGGAGAAACCTACAAAAACAAGCTATGGAGAGTGACTTCTCATGGGATACAGCCTGCAAGTCATACCTTGACTTGTACCATAGTTTAGTTAATTAATAGATAAAATCGTATGATGACTTCATACGATTTTTAGGCTATTTAGAGAGGAGAACTGATGTCTCAAGTAAAAGGCTTGTGTGTTTTGGATGTAGATGGAACCTTAATCCTAGAAGAAGTGATTAATCTTTTAGGGAGAGAGGCAGGTCATGAGGCGGAAATTTCGCAGATTACAAGTCGGGCAATGCGAGGAGAGTTGGTCTTTGAAAGCAGTTTAAGAAAAAGAGTGTCCTTGTTGGAAGGTCTTCCTATTTTGGTCTTTGATAACGTCTTCAACTCAAATCATCTATCGCTAAATGTCCCAGAGTTCATCTCTATTCTCCAAAAGAATGGCATCCTAGTTGCTCTGGTGTCTGGTGGATTTACACCAATAGTTGGAGAGATTAGCAAAATCCCTTGGTATTGCCTATTTCACTGCCAACCAGCTTGAAGTCAAAGAAGGTCTTTTAACAGGAAAATTAGTTGGACAAATTATAAGTCCCCAGGTCAAAAAAGAAACTCTGGAAAAATGGAGAAAGAAACTAAAACTTTCTAAAGAAAGAACGGTGGCAATCGGTGATGGGGTCAATAATCTATTAATGTTGAAGTCGGCGGAGTTAGGAATCGCCTTTTGTGCCAAAGAAGTGCTCAAAAAAGAAATACCACATCATGTTGACAAGAGGGATTTTTTAGAAGTTCTTCCTTTGATTGACTGTTTAGAATGAGGGAAAATATGAAGATTGTAATTGCACCGGATTCGTTTAAGGAAAGCTTGACAGCTCAACAGGTAGCTGAAGCAATAAAAAGAGGCTTCCAGTAATCGATAGCAGATGTAGAATGTCTCCTCTGCCCTGTTGGTGATGGGGGAGAAGGTACTGTAGATGCTATCCGACATTCTCTTGACCTAAAAGAAAAATGGATCCAAGTGACAGACCCTTTTGGACAAAAAGAAGCCATGCGCTATTTTCAAAAAGAGGAACTGGCACTATTTGAAGTAGCTGACTTGGTTAGTCTTGGAAAAATTCCGCTAGAGAAACGAAATCCACTTCAAATCCAAACTTGTGGTATCGGAGAGTTGATTCTCCATCTCATTTCTAAAGGGATTAAAGATATTTATATCGGTGTTGGTGGCACGGCCAGTAATGATGGAGGACTGGGGATTGCTGCTGGTTTAGGTTATCAATTTTATGATAGGGACGGAAATGTCTTGCCTGCTTCCGGTCAATCCTTATTAAACTTAGCTTCTGTTTCAACAGAAAATCGCTATAAAATTCCTGAAGGTGTTCAAATTCATATTTTATCAGATGTCGTGAGTCCCTTATGTGGTCATCAAGGTGCGACTTACACTTTTGGCAAGCAAAAAGGCCTAAATCTTACTATGTTTCCAGTCCTAGATCAAGCAATCCAAGACTTTTATGAAAAAGTCTCACCTGCAATATTGCAAATTAAAGGAGCAGGAGCTGGTGGAGGCATTGCTGGCGGTTTGTGTGCCTTTGCTCAGGCAAATATCGTGTCTGGAATTGATACCTGCTTGAACTTAATCAACTTTGATAAGAAAGTTTTACATGCTGACTTGGTTGTTGTAGGAGAAGGAAGGCTAGATTGTCAAAGTTTAGCAGGTAAAGCACCTATAGGTGTTGCAAAAAGAACCCCTGTCGGAGTTCCTGTTATTGCTATTTGCGGTAGTCTTGCTGAGGATTTATCTCCCTTACCATTTGAAAATATCCAAGCTGCTTTTTCTATTTTAGAGAAAAGTGAACCTCTAGAAGATAGTTTGAAAAATGCCAGTCTCTATTTGGAGCACACGGCTGCCAATATTGGGCGTTTATTAAGTCTGAGTAAGATTTAGCTAAACCATTTCTTCCAGATGGATGTTTTGGCAGGTTCTTCCTTTTTACCTTCCCAAAGTTTTGGAAAAGCAAGTCGAAGGTTCTTTTCTTCTACTTGTACTGGTGCATTGCTATGGATAACCAGACCGAAGGGAGAAGTAGTATGCTCTTCAGATACTATGGTAGCTTGACTATCAGTTTCTTTAGCTTCTTTTAAGTAGAAAACTTGTTTGTCAAATTCGATAGTTGGTGAAATCTTTACAAATAGTGGCTCTGCTTTTTCCTGAAGATTTTCTAAAATAGATAAAAAACCTTTTTCTAACTGAGGGCTATTTGCTGTGTCAATATCTGCATATCCAAGAACTCTTTCCTCAAAGGTACCAAGATAGCGTCTTTGCTCATCTGGATTTAATTTTGCTCCACCATGAGCTTTTTCAAGTAATTGTTTTGATAAATCTGTCATGAAAACAGTATATCATAAAAGTTAGAATAAAACAGACAAAAGAAAGCGATTACTTTATAAAGTTAAGGAAAATTTGCACAAAGATAACGTTTTTTCTTGAAAAAGGAGGGCTTTTAAGGTATTATAGAGGTGTAAAAAATTTAACTCATAAGGAGAGTAAAAAATGTCAATTATTACTGATGTTTACGCTCGCGAAGTCCTAGACTCACGCGGTAACCCAACACTTGAAGTAGAAGTTTACACTGAATCAGGTGCTTTCGGACGTGGTATGGTTCCATCAGGAGCTTCTACTGGTGAACACGAAGCAGTTGAACTTCGCGACGGTGACAAATCTCGTTACGGTGGTCTTGGTACACAAAAAGCTGTTGACAACGTAAACAACATCATTGCTGAAGCGATCATTGGCTACGATGTACGTGATCAACAAGCTATCGACCGTGCTATGATCGCTCTTGACGGTACTCCTAACAAAGGTAAATTGGGTGCAAACGCAATCCTTGGTGTGTCTATCGCTGTAGCTCGTGCTGCCGCTGACTACCTTGAAATCCCACTTTACAGCTACCTTGGTGGATTCAACACTAAAGTTCTTCCAACTCCAATGATGAACATCATCAACGGTGGTTCTCACTCTGACGCTCCAATCGCTTTCCAAGAATTCATGATTGTACCTGCTGGTGCGCCATCATTCAAAGAAGCTCTTCGTTGGGGTGCTGAAATCTTCCATGCTCTTAAGAAAATCCTTAAATCTCGTGGTTTGGAAACAGCCGTAGGTGACGAAGGTGGATTCGCTCCTCGTTTCGAAGGAACTGAAGACGGAGTTGAAACTATCCTTGCTGCTATCGAAGCTGCTGGATATGTTCCTGGTAAAGACGTATTTATCGGATTTGACTGTGCTTCATCAGAATTCTACGATAAAGAACGTAAAGTTTACGACTACACTAAATTCGAAGGTGAAGGAGCAGCTGTACGTACTGCTGCAGAACAAATCGACTACCTTGAAGAATTGGTAAACAAATACCCAATCATCACTATCGAAGATGGTATGGATGAAAATGACTGGGACGGTTGGAAAGCTCTTACTGAACGTCTTGGTGGTAAAGTTCAATTGGTTGGTGATGACTTCTTCGTAACAAACACTTCTTACCTTGAAAAAGGTATTGCAGAAGGTGCTGCTAACTCAATCCTTATCAAAGTTAACCAAATCGGTACTCTTACTGAAACATTCGACGCTATCGAAATGGCAAAAGAAGCTGGTTACACTGCCGTTGTATCACACCGTTCAGGTGAAACTGAAGATTCAACAATCGCTGACATCGCAGTTGCAACTAACGCAGGACAAATCAAGACTGGTTCACTTTCACGTACAGACCGTATCGCTAAATACAACCAATTGCTTCGCATCGAAGACCAACTTGGTGAAGTAGCAGAATACCGTGGATTGAAATCATTCTACAACTTGAAAAAATAAAGTAGTTCAGTAAACTATTTTATCCCGAACCTTGAAATTCAAAAGTTCGGCCGTTGATTTAACAACGTTTCTAGCCCCTCGGATTTTATCCGAAGGGCTATTTTTGGTACGACGGGCATGTCGTGCATCTGAGGTGTAAGTCCTCGGTGGGCACCTGCTACCGGTGAACCCAATAGCGATTCCCAAGCCTGACTATCGTGAGGTAGCGGATTAAAACGGTCTGGGGATAGACCGTTTTAAGTCTGACACTGGAAATAAGAATCGTCAGAGGAAGGGATAGCGAAATCGTGGCTCTACGAACAGGAACGTGATAGTAAGGCGTATATAGCGGATAAGGGGGTCAGAAACTCTAAAGTCCAAAAAGGTAGTCGTAACCTATATGCGTAAATCACGAGAGTAATTGAATTCGAACTAAGATTTATCTTTTTCCACTCTAACCTTTTAACGTCCTCATATCTTGTATAAACGAGGAAAGATGTACGACTTATCCCGTGAGATCTCATGAGCGCTGAAAGCGTAGTAACAAGGAATCATGAGAAGTCAGCCGAGCCCATAGTAGTGAGGAAACTTCTGTAATGGAAGTGGAGCGAAGGGGTGAATACTCAAACAGTCTGGGGAGAGACTGTTTGAGGTCTGTCGCTAGAAAGAGAAAACGACAGATCGAAGTAATCCTACTTTACTTGTGTCTGTAAAACGAACGGTCTGATAGAACTGGACTCTGTCACGTATTGACTAGATGAAGGTTCACCAATATAAGATATCCCTCAGGCACCAAAACAAGAAAGGAATAGGCACATGTCAAAATTGCTAGATAAGATAGTATCACGCGAAAATATGCTGGAAGCCTACAATCAAGGAAAATCCAATAAGGGCTCAGCTGGGATTGATGGAATGACTATCGAAGAGATGGATAATTATCTCAGACAAAACTGGCGCCTGACTAAAGAACTGATAAAACAGAGGAAATACAAACCTCAATCAGTCCTGCGAGTTGAAATCCCCCAACCCAATGGAGGTGTCCTTCAGCTTGGGATTCCGACAGTGATGGATAGGATAATCCAACAAGCCATTGTCCAAGCTCTTAGAGTACTTAAATGACGGCTATGAGTGGATAGTGGATATAGACCTAGAGAAATTTTTCGATAGGGTTCCTCAAGATAGATTGATGTCCTTAGTACATAACATTATCGAAGACGGAGATAGGGAATCCTTGATTCGTAAGTATCTTCATTCAGGTGTTATCATTAATGGTCAGCGTCATAAAACGCTAGTTGGCACACCACAGGGAGGAAATGTATCTCCTCTCTTATCCAATATCATGCTTAATGAATTGGA